>CAXGRW010000435.1:0-4984 GCA_964012125.1 uncultured Rhodopirellula sp. | reverse complement strand
CCAGGCAGGCCATGATGCCGCCGTTGCTACCGTCGTAGACCTTAACATTCCGCCTCGCTTCGGCCTCATCCTTGTAGCCAGCAACACTGATCAGACCCGGGCGACGTCCGAGAGCTGATGGGCTGGACCAATCGCCGTGGAACGCGCGGTGTTGACCGAATGGACGGATGTCACAGATCGCTTTGACGTCGACGTACTCAGGATTGCAACCTCCGATCAATACGTTGCCCTCATCGCCTGTTCCGATGACAGCCACGCGGACCGGATCTTTGACTTTACCGTAACCAAAGTAGGCGGCACCGAGTCCAGCCCCGCTGACAGCTCCTGCAGCAACAATGCCGCGTAGGAAATCGCGTCGGTTGACATCGTAATAGCTGCCGACCGCAGAATAGTAGTTGTGTTCGCCGACTTCACGTTGATCAGCTGATAATTTATCGACCATGAAAAAAATCCTCTATTTCGAGTGTGCTGTGTTTTTTTTAGTTGGGTGCGGTGAGGGATCAGCTTTGCGGGGACTGACCGCCCCATGTTTTTCGTACGATCAAATGCAGGAAGTAGTCGAGTCCAGCGAGGCGTCCTGATCCTGTGGCGGCCAGCACCAAGCAGGCCATGCACTCAATCAGCTGGTAATTACTCGAACCCGGCCCTGTGGTGGGAGGAAATTGGCTCAGAAAAACTGAACCGAGAAAACCTGCCGCAGCCAACGCCGCTACGGGCGTGAAGAAGCCCAGCAACAGGCATAATCCGATGGCAATGTCAAAGTAGGGAACGAACCGGTCGATCACGCTGGTATCAATCCGCTCAGTACGGGGCCTGACCAGGCGATAGTAAGGGCTTGCTTCAGCCTGTTGTCCGGTCGCCAACGCGTTCTGGTCAGTCTCGTAATTCGCCCAAATGGCATCAATTTGTGCCAATGTGGGGGCTGCTTTTTGTTTCCATTCTCGGCGAATCGTGTCTCTCTGTCCGCCTAGACTGGCAACACCGTCGCGAACCGCCTTTTCCTGCCCCTCGTTCTCGAGCTTAGCGATACGTTCTCGGCCCAACGCGTATTCTTCGAGGTCAGTCGCGTTTTCGGCTACAACCCAGTCATATTGCTCCACTGCCTTGGCATAGTTGGCCTGAGCTTGGGCTTTCTGTGCTTCAGTGAACCCGTAGTGGTTGGCGACACCGTTGCGGAAGACAGCCCAATTTTGCATCGCTGCAGCACGATTAAGGCGGAATGCGCCGTCTGCATCCCATACCAGCTGCCGGAAATTGTCTGCAAGTGGACCTTTGGCGTTCGCAAAGAACGGAGCCGCCGTCCAGTCTCCGGCAGCCTTCTTGTCGATCCCTTCGCTGTAAAAGTGCCAGCCGACTGTAAGCCTTAGCAGAACCAGCATGATGGCACCGGTCAGACCCAAGATCCGAGGTGAAAGGCTCCAGCCTACGCAGAGACGGAGTGGTGAGAGTACGAACTTAAGCACGAAACAGGCGATCCGTTGGTGGGAAAGTTGGCGGGGATTCCTCGGCCCGCGAGTCGCAGGTTACAAGGTCAACGTAAGTCCCTTAGCTTACACCAATCGACGCAGATTACGCCACTATCCCCCTAAAAACGAGGGTTTAGACGCAGAGCGTCGACAGCATTCCGGTTACGTAAGCTCCAGAGCTTCAGTTCTCTGCAGGTCGGTCGTCATGCGAAGTGATGCTTGGGAAGCCGCAGTCGCGAGCGTTATCTAGCCGATTTTGTACGCGATTTCCGCAAAATACGGTTTTCCGAACTGTGCTGAATTCGATGGGGAGGCTCGAAATGTGGGGCGGTGGGCCCCGCCGTCCCACCGTCGCCAGGGAGAACGAAAATTTGATGCCAAGAGCTCCGAGGATGCGGATGGGGCATGATTGCCAACCGGTTTCTGCTTGCTACCTTAGACGGTCCGGAACCGGCTGGCAGTTTGATGTCGCCGTGACGCCAGACGGCGACCGGGCCAGCTTTGAACGCTTTGAAGATTGCCAGCCTCCTCAACCGTTTCGCAATGCCACCGCATTTCGTACTCAGGAAGGAACGACGATGAACCAGATCGTGACGGAAACGACAGCTCCTGCTCGACCCTTTACGCACCTGCATTGCCACAGTCATTACAGTTTGTTGGATGGCGCGGGTGATATCGGCAAACTGGTCAATCGTTGTGTCGAGCATGGGATGAATTCGCTGGCATTGACCGACCATGGCAACCTGCATGGTGCGTTGGAATTTTATCGGAAATCCAAGTCGGCCGGTATCAATCCGATCATTGGTTACGAGGCGTACATTGCGCCCGGAAGCCGTTTTGAAAAAGGCGGCGCCAGTAGCAGCAAAGCAGCCAGTTACCATCTAACCCTGCTGGCAAAAAATCGCACCGGATTTCGTAACCTCATCAAGCTGGCCAGCGCAGCCTCGCTGGAAGGGTTCTATTTCAAGCCTCGCATCGATAAGGAAATCCTTGAAAAATATAACGAGGGAATTGTCTGTCTTTCAGGTTGTGTTAGCAGTGAATTCAGCCGTGCTGTGATCAAGGGAGTCGATACAGCAGAAGTTGAAAAAGAAGCGAGAGAAATCGCCGGTTGGTTCCACAATGTTTTTGATGATCGATACTTCATCGAAATCATGAACAATGATGTCGACATCCAGAAGGCACAGCTTGAGAACGCGGTTGAAATCGCTAATCGAATGGGTCTGCCTTTGGTGGCGACCAGCGATTGTCATTACGTCGATCGTGGGGACGCCGAAGCACAAGACATCATGTTGTGCATCAACACGGGGCGTTATCGAACCGATACGTCACGAATGAAAATGGAGAACGATGAGTTCTTTCTCCGCAGTCCTGATCAGATGTATGACAAGTTTCCGGGGTTGGAGCATGCGGTCGCTCGCAGTCAGGAAATTGCAGATTCAGTCGACATCGATTTGGAACTTGGAAAGTATTATTTCCCGTCTTTTGAGTGTCCCGATCAGAAAGAACCGATCGACTATCTGCGTGAACTATGCATCAAGGGGCTGAAGGAACGGTACGAAGATGAACCGGAACGCTTCAAGGGTGAGGATTTAAGCGACGAGGTGATGGCTCGTCTGGATCGCGAACTCGACGTGATCGAAAAACTTGGCTATCCCACTTATTTCCTGATCGTGTGGGACTTTGTGCTGCATGCACGAAGCAAGGGGATTTCAGCAACTGCCCGTGGCAGCGGTGTTGGTGCAATCGTCTGTTATGCCTTGTATATGTCGCATGTCTGCCCTTTGCGGTACGACCTTCTGTTCGAGCGTTTCCTAGATGAAAGTCGAACAGAACCGCCTGATATCGATATCGACTTTGAAAAAGAACGTCGTGGCGAGGTCATTGATTATGTAAAAGAACGTTACGGCAGCGAGATGGTCTGTCAGATCGGGACGTTTGGCACTTTGGCTGCCAGGGCCGCGATTAAAGACACGGGACGCGCACTGGGTGTGCCGCTGGCACGTGTCAACCAAATCACGGAGATGGTGCCGGATGAGCTGAAAATTACGCTCGATAAAGCACTTGCCAAAAGTGCTGATTTGAAGATGGCCTACGATGGCGATCCGGAAATACGGGAACTGCTTGATCTGGCGATGAAGATTGAAGGATTAGCCAGAAACGTCGGCACCCATGCTGCCGCAGTGGTGATCGCAGACAAGCCGTTGACTGAGTACGTGCCTCTAGGGCGTGTGCCAGGAAAGCAGGATGTCATCACACAGTGGCCGATGGGAGATGTGGAAGCATCGGGGCTGCTGAAAATGGACTTCCTTGGACTTCGGAATCTAACGATTCTCAGTCGTACAGTCCAACTGATCGAGCAGACGACCGGTAAAGCCGTCGACCCATTGAAGTTTCCACTCGACGACAAAGCTTCCTACGCGCTGCTGCAGCGTGGCGAAACCAAAGGCGTTTTTCAGTTGGAGTCCGGTGGTATCCGTGACTTGTTGTTGAGAATGAAGCCCGACCATTTTACGGACATCATCGCAACCGCGGCTCTCTATCGACCAGGACCACTTGAGGGTGGCATGGTCGATGATTACGTCAATATCAAGCATGGTCGGCAGGAGCCCGAATACAAACACCCTGTTCTCAAGGAAATTCTGGAAGAGACCAATTCGATCATGGTCTATCAGGAACAAGTGATGAGAATCCTCAATCGCCTTGGGAAAATTCCTTTGGCGAATGCATACACCTGTATCAAAGCGATTAGTAAGAAAAAAGAATCGTTAATCAACCAGAATCACGACGCATTCATCACTGGGTCTGTAGAAAACGGACTTGCGGAAAAGGATGCCGATGATATTTGGAACCTGATCGTCAAATTCGCGGGATACGGATTCAACAAAAGCCACTCAACCGCTTATGCCCTCTTGGCTTATCAAACCGCTTACCTGAAAGCGCATTACCCGGTCGAGTTCATGGCGGCATTGTTGTCGAGCGATATTTCCGGACGTAACTTCAAACGCAAAGACGCGTTGGTCGAGCATATGGAAGATTGCGATCGTATGAAGATCGAAGTGGTGCCCCCCTCGGTCAATACGAGTGCTGCTGATTTCTCTGTCGCGGATGGTGATATCCATTTTGCACTCTCAGCCATCAAGGGCTGTGGCGGATCGACTTCCATCAGTATTGAAGAAGAACGAAAAAAGAATGGACCGTTTCGCGACATCTTTGATTTCTGTGAACGTGTGGATCCCGGTGCTTGCAATAAAAGTTCCATCGAGACTTTGATCAAAGCTGGAGCCATGGATGACTTCGGGGCAAATCGTAGTCAGTTGACTGCAGTCATCGAAAAGGCGGTTCAGGCAGGAGCTGCTGTTCAAGCAGACAAGAAGAGCGGGCAGGCAAGTCTGTTCGGCGCATTTGAAGAAGAGGATGCAGCCAGTGATGAGCCCGTGGCCGCGCCATTGCCCGAAATGGAAGAGTGGCCAGAACGCGAAAAACTGATCGCCGAAAAAGAGGTGCTTGGATTTTAC
>CAXGRW010000434.1:0-4990 GCA_964012125.1 uncultured Rhodopirellula sp. | reverse complement strand
CCGGATTCCCGTAGCAGCCCAGCGTGCTGGTGGTTTGGTCATCGGTGAAGAAAAACACAATGTTCGGTGGTTCGGCCGCTCGCGGTTCCACGGCAAATGTGTCAGTTGGGCACAGCAGGGTGCCGAATACGGTTAAGCTGAACAGTAGAAGCGTCGAAGAAGATATTCGAAGAGTCGAATGCATGGTAATTTGCGATCGGGGGTGGGAGCTGTGAATTAGTTACGCAATCAAGCCTAGGGAAATCACTGAAAGGTCACAGGAATCACGCACCGTATTCTACCGCATCCTGCTGACGCTTGAATCCACTGCCCGATTTTCAAGGGCATCCTCGACCGCACGCTCTCACATTCAATGTGTGCATCGGTTGCTTTGCGTAACTTCTCTGGTTGGTTTGCTGGCGAGTCGCGGAAAAATCAGCTTTTGGCTTCTGCAGCAGCAGGTTTTTCGGCTGGAGTGGTGGGGGGCTTTGCTGTTGGCGTGCCTGCAGGTTGACTCGGGTCAGGCGTGGCAGCATCGGCAGCCGCAATCTTGACTTTCATGCCAGCGCGAACTTTTTGAGTCCCTTCGACAATCACCGTTTCGCCAAGTTTCAGGCCCGAGGTGATGACGTATTGTTCCTGATACAGAGTGCCAACCGTCACGGTGCGGATTTCGACCTCGTTCGAACTGTTCACAACGTAGATCTGCTCGCCAAGTTGCGATTCAACCAGGGCCGCTTTCGGTACGAGCAGTGAGTTAGGGGTCTCGCCCAAAATGACTTGTACTGGCACATACTGTCCTGAGATCAGTGATTCCGAGTTCGACTTATCTTCGGGGTTCGCAATGACACCCCGCACCATCAAGGTGTCGGTCGCAGGATTGATCTCTGAGCTCATGTAGTCGAGGGTTCCCTCATGCCCATATTCTTTACCGTTCGGCAGTGTTACTTTGAATTTGATATTCGCAATATCAGCCTTCTTGCCCGTCAGTTCGCCACTGGTAAGGCTCTGCATTTCAAACAATTCATTTCGGGTGACTTTGAATTCGACGTAGATGGGATCGATCTGAACAAGCGAAGTCAGGACTGTCGATTCAGCGTCTACCAATTGACCGATATTTCTTTTTGTGTTTTGAATTCGTCCCTCAAATGGCGCAGTGAGGCTCGTGTATTCGAGGTTCAGCTTTGCTGTTTCAATATTGGCTTTGTCTTGTTCGATATTGGCTTTGGTCTCTGCTTCTTTCGCGACAGCCTCTTCTTTTTGCTGTTCTGATCCAGCACCCTGTTTGGCGAGGTCCGTGTACCTTTTTACTTCGCCGGTCCAAAGCGTCAATTGTGCCTCGCTGCGAGTCAGGTCCGCTTGAGCGCTATCCAATGCAGCTTGGAAGGGCCGTGGATCAATCACGTAGAGCAATTGATCCTGCTTGACAATGCTTCCCTCAACGAACTTTCGTTCCGTGATGTAACCAGTAACACGGGGGATGATGTCAATGTATTTGACCGCTTGGACTGTGCCACTGAACGGGTAGATAATTGGCACGGTAGCCTGCGAAACCTCAGCAACTGACACGATAGGAGGAGGCGATGTCGGTTTCGCGGTTGGTTTGCTTTCGCAACCCAGAGTAGCCGCGAGTACGAAGATTAGGGCGCACATTGCTGCACGTCGAAGTCTTTCGCAAGCACGTTGCAAAGGAATCAGGGTTGCGTCAACAGGAGTAGTTTCAAACACCTTGCTCATCCAATCTCAATCATGGAGTGGTTTCGGACTCAGGTTCAGCTGTGTGTGGTTTTCGCGATTTTGTCGCCCACTCACGCATGTGCTGAATTGTGTAGTAGAAAATTGGAACAAAGATAATCAGGACGGTCGCGACAGCGAGTCCACCAACCACGGTTGTTCCTAGTGAGCGGCGGGAGTTCGCTCCTGCACCGGTGGCGACGACCAGTGGAATCAGGCCAATGATAAATGCGAGTGCGGTCATCAGGATCGGACGCAGACGTACTCGCGAAGCTTCCATGGCGGCTTCGAGGATCGTTGCTCCGCTGCGACGTTGGTCGGCAGCAAATTCAACAATCAAAATGCCATTCTTCGCGGTCAAGCCAATCAACATGACCAAACCAATCTGGCCGTAAACATCCAAATCAAGGCCTCGGACAGTCAATGCTCCTGCTGCTCCCAGCAATCCGAGCGGAACTCCCATGAGCACCATGATTGGCATCGTCCAGCTTTCGTACTGCGCGGCTAAGACGAGGAATACGAACAACAGCGACAGGGCGAAAATGGTTGAAGCAAGATTGCCGGCTTTTAATTGTTGATACGTGATTCCCGTCCATTGGAATCCGAAGCCATCTGATAACTGATTGTTTGCCAGGTCTTCCATTGCGGTGATCGCCTGCCCCGAACTGTAGCCCGGTGCGTTTCCACCGTTGACTGCAACCGATTTGTATTGATCGTAATGCGGGATGTTGTAAGGTCCTACCAGAGGTTCGACCTTCACAAAAGCGTTCAGGTCGATCATGTCTCCTTCGCTATTTCGCACTTTCAAACGCCCAATGTCATCGACGTCCGAGCGTGCATCTTGTTCTGCCTGCAGGTAAACGCGGTACACCTTGCCGTACTTGTTGAATTCGTTCACGTACAGCGAACCGAGGTTGATTTGCAGCGTTGCGAATAACTCGGATATTGAGACACTGTGGATTTTCGCTTTCGTGCGATCGACATCAAGGTATCGCTGCGGCACGGCATCATCAAAGGTCGTGTAGACACCCGCCAGTTCGGGACGCTCTCGGGCAGCTTTGATGAAACTGTTGCTGGCCTCGCTAAGTGCAGTCACGCCACGATCGTTGAGATCCTGGATTTCGAATGTGAAGCCGCCGGTAGATCCAAGACCCGGGATCGCTGGCGCGTTGGCTATTTTTACTTGCGCTCCAGGGATTGCTGCCATCTTTTCATTTAGCGATTTGATGATCGCCTTAAGTTGGGTCTGTGGTGTCGTGCGTTCACCCCAGGGCTTTAACACGACGAATGCAAATCCACCGTAGGGCTGTTTGACTGAGTCGATGATGTTGTATCCGGAGACCTCCACTACATCTGCTACGCCATCGGTGGCCAATGCCATGCCACTGACTTGGTCCATGATTTCACGAGTTCTCGCAATCGTCGCACCGTTGGGCAGGTTCGCGATCGCCATCACATAGCCCTGGTCCTCTTCGGGCACGAAACCCGTTGGCGTCACGGCGAACAGGTACACCATCAATGCACACAAGCCGGCAAAGGCTGCCATTGTCAGGTACCAAAGTTTCGACATCCACCGCACCGCTTGAGCATAGCCGGTGGAAAGTCGGTTGAACCCGGCATTGAAAGCTCGGAACAGGAAGTTCTTTTTTTCGCCACCACCCGGCTTCAGTAATACCGCACACAACGCTGGGCTTAGTGTTAATGAATTGATGCCAGATAGCCCAACAGCCATAGCGATCGTCAGGGAAAACTGGTTGTATAACTGACCCGTCATGCCCGGGATGAACGATACCGGTACAAAGACAGCCATCAGCACCAGCGTGGTTGCGATGATCGGCCCCCGTACTTCGGCCAGTGCCTCTTTCGTGACTTGATGCATGTCTTTGCCGCCTTCGTCGAGACGACGCATCACATTCTCGACCACAACAATCGCATCATCGACCACCAGAGCGACTGCTAGCACCATGCCAAGCAAGCTCAATGTATTGATCGAAAAACCAAAAATCAACATGAAAGCAAATGTACCGATCAAGGCTACCGGTACGGCGATTGTCGGTATCAATGTCGCGCGGACATTTTGAAGAAAGATAAAGACGACAAGAATGACCAACCCGATCGCCTGTAACAAAGTCACCAGCACTTCATGCACTGAGTCAGTGATGAATTCGGTGGTGTCGTACTTGACTACCCATTCCATGTCCTCCGGGAAATGCTCCGCGAGGCCATCCATCGTTTTTTCGAGCTCTTTCTTGATCTGCAAACCATTGGCATCTGCCAATTGAAATACGATGATCGTGGCAGTCGGTTTCCGATTTAGCTGGGTTCCCCAGTCGTACTCTTCGCTGCCCAGTTCGACACGAGCAACGTCTTTGACGCGGACCACTGACCCGCCCGGAGTTGCACGGACAATGATGTTTTCGAATTGGGACACTTGCTCCAGTCGCCCCAGTGTGCTGAGTTGGAACTCGATCGCCTGTCCCTCGGGAGCAGGAGCCTGACCAATTTTTCCTGCTGCTACCTGCTGGTTCTGTTCTTTGATCGCCTGCTGTACGTCCAAAGCGGTCATGCCAAGGTTGTTTAGCTTTGCCGGATCCAGCCAGATTCGCATCGCGTACTTGCTGAGACCAAAGTTGGTCACCGATGCGATGCCAGGAATTCGCGATAAGGCATCGGTTATGTGAATGTCGGCATAATTCTGAAGAAACGTCGCGTCATGCGTTCCGTTGGGAGACAACAGGCTAACGGCCAGCAGCATGTTGGTTGAGTGTTTTTCGATGGTCAGTCCGACCTGCTGCACTTCCGACGGCAACTGTGACAAAGCCTCATTGCTGCTCGTCAGCAACTCCATCTGCCCGATGTCCTGATCAAACCCAACGTCAAAGGTGACGGTGATGATCGACTCACCGTTGTTGGTGCTGTTGGATGACATGTAAATCATGCCAGCTGAACCGTTGAGTTGCTCCTCAAGCGGCGTTGTGACCGTTTTTGATACCACGTCTGATCCGGCACCCAGATATTGGGTTGAAACCTGAACCTGTGGTGGTACCAACGGCGGGAACTGGGCGATTGGCAAGACCGTCATACTGATCGCCCCCGCCATGATCATGATCAACGCGATCGCAGAAGCGAAAACGGGTCGGTCGATGAAGAAATTCATGACTCAGATAAATTCCGTGGTCGGGGCAGGTGGCATCAGGATTGCCGAGATTAGCACTTACGAGAGCCTCATCATAGCAGCCAGATTCTACAACGGCAGGCGTGAAAGAGAATCGTGTCC
>CAXGRW010000433.1:0-4997 GCA_964012125.1 uncultured Rhodopirellula sp. | reverse complement strand
GGAGCCATTTCAATCGATCTCAAATCAGGATTGCTACGCAAGATCGACATCCCGGCATCTTCACCCGAGACAAATTGAATCTCAACAATGCGATTGCGGCGTATCTGACGATAGACACTGTCGATCGGTCCATGCATCAGCAACTGTCCGCGCTCGATGATCCCGATGGAAGTACAGCAATCAGCCAACTCCGTCAGGATGTGACTACTGATCAAGATGGTTTTCCCCATCTTCCTTAATTCTTTGAGTAGCGCTTTCACTTCAACTCGAGCGCGAGGATCAAGACCACTCGCTGGCTCATCAAGGATAAGAACTGGAGGATCATGCACCAAAGTTTTTGCGAGACAAAGCCTCTGTTTCATACCGCGTGACAAACCGTTGACAAAATCATCACGCTTATGAGTCAGATCCAGTAGTTCGAGCACATTGTCGATGATGTTTTTTCGTTCTACACGGCCAATGCGATAGGCGACTGCAAAGAAGTCAAGAAACTCCCACACTCGCATTCCATCGTAAACACCAAAGTTGTCTGGCATGTAACCGACGGACTGACGCACCCCCACGGGATCACCCATGACGTCGCATCCTGCTACCTCACCGCGACCACGACTTGCCCTTAGTAGTGTTGCAAGGAAACGAATCGTGGTGCTTTTCCCCGCACCATTGGGCCCAATGAATCCGAAAGTCTCACCGGCAGCGATATGCAAGTCGATCGAATCCACGGCGGTGAAATCACCGTAATCTTTGCCAAAACCCTTGAGTGTGATCATGCGTCGTTTCTGATATTTCTGAAGGTATGCTCGAAGACAGGTTTGGTCAAAAGGGGACTCAGGGGATTTTAAGATCCGAGTCCTTCAAAACTCTTACTTCCGATTTCGGAAGATTCACATCAGGCAATGGAGATGGCCATGGACTGTATTCCAAATGCGCTAGAACTGTCGTCGTGGATGACACCTGGGTCGCTGACGGCGTGATCGTCATTCCTGGCAGGGAATCACCCACTCGAGCAACCAATCTGGTGGAACCCGGGACGATTGCATCAACTCGGACCAAAGCCCTTTCCAGTGAATTCATTTCCTCAGACAGGCTCTCGACGACATCTTCCTCAAGTGCTGGCCGAAAACGCAGCTTGGTGCTGGATTGCCGAGGGCAGGGACCAACATTAGCGACTTCCATTTTACCGAGCAGATCTTTTCGTACCACAACAGCATCAAACAACTCTCGATCTGTTCCGTTAACGAGACTTCCGTCGGTATCCAGTGACAGTGATCCGCCTAATGAGAACATTTGCTCGGCGTGCAACATGCGAACTTGATTACTTCCAACAATCATTCCTGAAAGGATGGGACCCTCGGCATAACCAGTTTTAAAGACGGCCGAGATAGGTGGCGAGTTGTCTGTCTTTCGAATCGGTGCAGCTGCTGCCCCGGGCGTATCAAATGCTATGTCATACGTACTGGACAAAGAGTTGTAGATCGCTGTGACTCGAGTCAGATGGGCGCGATCACAACCAGCTTGCACTTCCAACAAGCCCACCTCCGTTTGTGACCGGGCAAAACCAATATCCAAACGAGCCTCACGAGCGACCCAAACCGCCCCACCAACCGCAATCACAGGGACAGCGAGCCATGCGTATTCAAGTTTTCCCAACATCCTGAAGATCAAGTAATTGATAGGAATCAGAATACACAAATAGTAGCCGAGAGACCGAAGCACGAGCGAGGAATCGGGGATTTCGATTCCTGCTTCCGACCGCAATATCTCCCTACAAAGGCGAATCACATCGCTACTGTCGGACCAGCCACCAATACCCGACAGCGAATCAATTCTTGTGTAGGCGTCTTGGCCGCCGATAAGTCCGGTTGCTCCTCGTTTGACAGTCGGAGCCGCTACGGGCAACACGGCATCGCGTGCCGCGATACGAAAACGCGTATTCATCGTCGCATCAGCAAATACCTCTTCACCGCCATTGGGTAGTACGTAGGTTCGTACATTCGTGGTCAAATCCCCACCACTGCTAACCGAGTCGACCCGTTCGACCCGGCGTGGAGGTCGCAACAACAACACGGAATTCACAAAACTGTCGTAAGACTTCCAAGAGGTCAACCAATCGCTCATGAGATCACAACGTGACTGTACCACGCGACCACTTCCTGCTCGGCGTGACAAAATCAAATTGCCGCTTCCATCAATTGCTTTTGAACCTGCATTTGCAACACCATCAATTGCAACTCTACTCTCACGACCTTTCAACAAGGCCACTTGTTGGTCTGTCGAAGCGTCGTCAGGAACTTGCCAATTGGCAAGCAACTCTGCCGCAGCATTTACGTCCAACTCAATATTTCCCGTTGGCCTCAAGGGCAACAAGTCGGCAAGACTGGACTTATTGATTGAGTCGGCTGCCGCTGCGCCATTGACGATTAATTGCCCACCATAGTGCACCCAGTCTGCTAAAGCTGTTTGCTGTTGTGGTGTGAGAGCTTCTGGCGGCAGATCGTCCCAGAAGACAACAGCAGTGTTAGTCCAATCCAACATTGTCTCGGCCAACGGCAGAGGCAAAGGGTAATAGTCTTCAGGAAAAGGCGTGACCACCCTGTAATTGATCACCGCCTCGCCCAAATCAAACTCGCTTCCGCGCTCGTCACGAATTTTCCGGGTCCAATCCGAAACCTGAAACCGCGTGAATCGCTCGGGCCTTTCAGTCAAAACGACGAAGAAATATTCCGCGGGTCCCATTCTCGTAAACGGATAAGCGCCAGCTGAAAAAGACTCCGCACGTTCTGATGACACAAACCGGTTACTCAAGTAACACTTTGCTTTTCCGTTAAAAAATCGCTTGGGTGTATATGCACGATAATCGATTTTTTTATTTTGCCCCTTGGGCATCACGACTGGTCGGCGTGAAAGCATGCTTCCAGTACGCAACGCCTGACCGTCGCTCCAACTCTCCTTTTCTGCACCCCGTTCAGATAGGGACGGAACCATCCCGGAAAGACTATTCAACTCACCCCGCGAGTCAGAATTATTACTTTTCAGCGACTGCATAGCAGTGAACCAATGCCCTGGCTTGATTCCTGATGTGGTCACTTTTTCATCAGCGGGATAAGGCACGGGCCGCCCAGCCGCAAAAGCTTCTGCGTTCAACTCAGATTCCGCATCGGGATTCGCTTGCGAGCCTGTCTGACAGCCGTCACAACCCACGATGAGAGGACAGCATAGGACCGCAAATAGGAGAGGAAAACGCGGCATCAATCACTGCGACTCAGAAAAAGAGGATCAAAATTCGTTTGCGGATATTCTAGCCGATATCGGTGTGATCCAGTTACCAACCCATCACCATGTTTGACTCAATCGCTTTTCTTGCATGCTCCAGATCACTGCCAGTTTCCATGCGATACAGACGAATTGCATTCACTTTGTCACCTGCAGAGCGACTCAGACACTCACGAGCCACCGCACATGGGTCCAGCTTAGGAGTGGTCAATCCAAGCGCACCTTTGCTGATAACCCAAGTATCTCGTGGCCGCTTTGTTAAACGAACCACGTCATCCGTTGGATAAGCATCTGCCACAACACTTCGGGCAGCAGACTCGTCATCGGCCCAAGTGATGATGATATGAGAATCTGTCTCGATTTCGAATAACGGCATCGCCCGTCTCCCGCAGCCTGTTTAGTCACTAAAAACATGCGGAAAATATCACCGCACCCCCATGATACCGAGGCCTGTCCTCCACGCAAAACCTATTCGCAAAGCAGCCATCACACAGATGGCTCCTACCAACGAACTTATGTCTGCCAGCTAGAGCGGCCAGCGAACCACGGAAAACATCGCATCGACACCCCGCGAAGGCTTACAAAAACCGCGAATGGAGCCGGTTTCTACGAAAACTATTTGGGAACTTCAGCAGACTTGACTGAAAAGTCAAACTCTTGCAAGCTACGAAATAGACGGCCGGAACCGGGAAAAGCTGGTAGCTCTCATGTGAGACTGACTACAGCGACGGCCAAGTGAATGAGCGACTGCCCGGTGAATGGAGCAGGCACCGAGTGAATACTATCTACGGAAAAACTCGATCTCGAATGCCAATACCCGAGTTTGCATTGAGCGGTTCTTTGCAAATCCCCTCAAAGTCGTGCGATGCAGTCGCCGCGACTACCGCTCCCCCAACTCGGCACACAAGCCATCAATGATGCCAAATTCGGTTCCCGCGGAGGCAAAGAAAACCAAAAGCTACCACGCTAGCGGAGACGACCCCCCACTGGGTGACACTCATACTGTAAAAGTACCGAACTAATTCGGCCCTTGCCTCAAAAAACCATGAGGTTAGCGATTGATTGGCAATGATCAGTTCGAACATGTTGATCCCACTTTTAGCAGTAGCAAACTACCTCTCCTTGCATCGTTTAAAGCATTTCTTCCTTAACCAAGTGGACATATGCTACGCAATCCAAGAGTAGTACAGTTCGCACGCGATTTGTAGAATCAACACGCGTTATTTACGGCAATTTCTGCCCCTGACACCGTTGCAATCGTCAAACTCGAACTTTTGGCGAAAGCAGATGAAAAAACCAGTCGCGGAAAGGCCTTGCGAGTATTGGGCGTGTCGATATACTTTTCCCTCCAGCCATTGGCGCGGTAGCTCAATTGGTTAGAGCCCCGGACTGTCGATCCGGAGGTTGCGGGTTCGAGTCCCGTCCGCGTCGTTTCTATATTCCGCCGTAAGTTGCGGATCTTTGCAGCCTGTTGCTCCCGGGCAGCATGTGGTTGTGCTCTCGCGAGGGTTTCTTTGCGATGCCGTTTGCAGGCAAAGCTCTTTGCATAAATTTGTTTCTTCTGTGCTAGACCGCGATTACTACAGCGGACTTGCTCGGATCACTTGTAGAACTAAGCAAGATCCGAACTTACTCCGAATATTCATCCGTTCGGTCCAGGAACGTACTCACCCGCTGACTATAGATCACTTCGTTGCACAGGAGTCCACGAGTCGTTGCACAGG
>CAXGRW010000432.1:0-5014 GCA_964012125.1 uncultured Rhodopirellula sp. | reverse complement strand
ACGCGGTCGGGGGCAGTCATGCCGCTGTCGCCTGGCATCAGGTTCGCCGCTGAAGGAAATCTATCATTGGAAATGATTCAAATGAGTCGTGTCGAAAAGTGTTTCGTGTTATTCATCGCGTTCCTCTCGTTCATGTTGTTCGGAGGCAACGAAACTACTTTTGCGAGACAGGATGGTCAGACTCGCGTCGAAAGATCAGAAACGGCGTCTAGAGCAGTCAAAGTCAGCGATGGGTTGACCATTCGATTGATTGCCGACGATGATCTTGTCCCGGACTGTACTGCGATTGCGACGGGGCCTGAAGGCAGACTATTCGCGTCAGGGCCGCGATATGTATGCGAGCTGTTGGATCAGGATAGCGATGGCATTTATGATGCGAGAAGGGTCATCGTTGATGCGCCATCGCACGGGGCCCATGGGCTTTGTGTTGAAGGTGACGCTTTGTACTACGTTGGTGACAATGGTGTCTGGCGGGTCAACCAGTTTGCATCTGAGACTGCGAACAGGCAAAAACCGCAGCGCGTGCTGGAAATCAAGACGGGAGGCGAGCATGATGCCCATGCCTTGCGGAAGGGGCCTGACGGATTTTGGTACCTGATAGCAGGCAACGGAACCAAGGGGAGTTTCGGGTTGCAAAACGTAAAGGCACCACGGATTCCCAGCCCTCGCGCAGGAGTCATTTGGCGCATTTCACCCGACTGGTCACAACGCGAAGTTTGGGCAGAGGGATTTCGTAACGCTTACGATTTTGATTTTGGACCTGGCCAGACGATCGATACTTTTGACAGCGATGGTGAGCGTGATATCAGTTTGCCGTGGTATCGGCCGACTCGCGTTTTTCGAGTTCGGCAAGGACAGGATGCTGGTTGGGTTTCAAGAAGCTGGAAGCGTTCCAATGCTGATCCCATGATGCCAGCTGTACTTGCCGAATTGGGACGTGGGTCGCCGACAGGCGTCTTGAGAAGCCCAGGCAAAAGGTTGCCTGCACGCTTCAAGGCCGGTGTGTATGTGCTTGACTGGACATTCGGTCGAGTTGTGTTCGTTTCAGATGATGGCACAACAGAGTTGGTTGCATCTCCCTCGGGAAGTGAGGGCTTTGCGGTTACTGATATTGTTGCTTCACCGGAGGGATCACTCTTTGTGAGTGTTGGCGGACGCCGTAGCCGGGGTGGCATCTACAAGATTGATGCTTTGAAGCCTGTTGCTTCGGCCAAGGTGCCGGAGCTCGATTGGATGAAACCGTCGGCAGGTGGATCCAACGCAATCACGGAATCATTGCAGCGTTTGCGGAGGAATGTTGATCCGGTACTCGACCAGGCTGCCGCTGAACAGGCTGTGTCGGTGCTGAACTCTGATGATGCAAGTCAACAACAGGTGCTTGAGGCAATTGCATTGCTGATTGAGAGTGTCGGTGGTTTGGGCCCTGGTGATCCGAAAGATGCACGGGGTAAACAGCAGGCAGCTGCCGTCTTCGATTCCTGTCGCGGAAGAATTCGCCCCAAGATTGATCCGAAAACTCGTGACGAGGCGGTGGCTTCTTTGCTGAGCCGGCTACGAGGTCTGACGCTCGACCAAACCAATCAAATTAATGAGAAGGCACGGAGTGAACAAAACTTGCAGGGAAGCAGTGAAGTCCTGTGCCGCGAATTGATTCGGGGGCTGGCGGTGCTTGAGCCTGAATCGGCCGTCGTATTCAAAGCCATTGCGGATGACATGGATCGCGTTCGTTCGCCGGTGGATAAGCTGTTTCGGCTGATTGCATTGGCACGGATTCCTGTACGCCGAAGCGATGATATGACAGAGAGAATTGCTGAGGCGATGATCGCGATTCCGATCTTGATCAAAGAGTCGGCACTCAATGTTGATCGCAACTGGACACCGCGGATGGGAGAATTGTTTTTGGCTATGCAGCATCGTGATTCGTTGGTGCCCAGTCGGATTGTTTCCAGCCAGCTTTTTGGTGACGCCACGCATCTGGTCTGGACCGAAAAAATGGATCCGGAAAATCTTGAACGGGGACGGCACAAGTGCCTGATGCAGAGTCGAGGGAAGGTGATTGATCCGGCGATTGCGAGGTTCATCGCCTTGGGGCCAGATGCCGTCCCACGCAATTTTGTTTACAAGTGGCTAAAAGATGATGCCACACGTTCATCAGCGTGGTTGGCGCTGGCAAGTCATCCGGTGCCCAGAGACGTAGAAGATTTGCAGGAGGCGGCGTTGTCGGTGGACAAGGTGGTGCGAGACGCTGCAATTGTTGCATTGAAAAAACTGGGGGTGGATGTTCCTGAACGGAAATCTGACTCGGCGTCGATTCAAAAGTGGCTTGAGCGGGGCGAAGCGATCGTTGCTCGGAAAGGCAAAGTTGCAGCGGGGCAGAAAATCTATTCAGCCCGACAATGTGCCTTATGTCATAACGGTGGAAAAGCTCTTGGCCCATCTTTGAGTGGTGTTGCAAAGCGTTTTAGTGCTACGGATTTGTTCCGGGCGACGGTGGATCCAAGTCTCGCAATTCCAGATCGGTATCGGGCTAAGCAGGTTTTGACCTCTGATGGCGAGATCGTGATGGGATTGGTCGTTTATGAGAGTGTCGATGGCGTTACGTTGATGGCTTCAGATGGACATACCAAGCGACTAAATGTTGATGAGATTGACGAAATGCGATGGTCAAAAGTCTCGCTGATGCCAGAAGGCTTGCTGATCGGGCTTTCTGATCAGGACGTAGCAGACTTGCTGGCCTACTTGAGGTCCTTGTAGAGATCGGAAGCGTGCCGGTCTGTTTCGCGTTAGCCGGTCAGGATCGCTTTCGATTTTGGTTAGCGAGGTTTTGACAGATTCCTGGATCAACACCTTGTGATTGCCGTGTGGGGGGAGGCTCTTGTGGGGGCGAAGCGAGAAACCTCTGTTTCGAAGTGGTGCCGTCCCAAATGCTGCCCTGCAGTGCAGTGAGCTTCGTTCTTTTGCTGCCAAGTGCTGGGCTTTAGGATCACGCAGGTTGGCAGACCTGTGCTTTTCTCATCGATCCATTGAACATGTACTCACCGTTGGCAGCCGCGTATGCTGGTACAGACACGACTCCCGTTTACACGAAAACATTCGATGGCTGAAATTAATACACGACGACCGGCATCTACTCAGGCAGTTGGACTGGTCATTTCGCTGATGATCTGTTTTGCGGCAGGCGGTATTGGTGGGTTGGCGACGACGCAAGGGCTAGATGCATGGTACGACACCTTGAACAAGCCAACATGGAATCCACCTAATTGGATCTTTGCGCCCGTTTGGACCACGCTGTATGGTTTGATGGGGATCGCTGTCTGGCTGGTCTGGCGGGGTGGTGATCGGAAAGACGTGAAATCGGCAATCACGATGTTCACTATTCAGCTTGTGCTGAATAGTGTGTGGTCCGTCCTCTTTTTTGGCATGCAGAATCCCGGAGGAGCACTGATTGAAATTGTGGTCCTCTGGCTCGCGATTGTTGCAACAACCGTCCTCTTCTTTCGCCGTTCAGCGATTGCAGGTGGCTTAATGACACCCTACCTGCTGTGGGTCAGCTTCGCATCGTTCTTGAATTTCACGATCTGGAATCTGAATCGCATTTGATAGTCTGCCACAAAACGCAGCAAGGCGATCGGGACGCCTGTGGGTGTCCCCGGTACGTTCTTCGTTACCGTTACGGCAACTTGATGACTTTGGCGACACGTCCGAGTGTGTCAACTAGCAATGCATCAGTAGCGGAGATCGATCGAACGGCGAAAACTGCGGTCGTGTTGACGCGATCAGGCCGGTAGGAAGAGTTCACATGCATGAAGAGTTGGCCGTTTTGTACTCGCCATGACCCCGAGGAGATTGGAGTTGCAACAAACACTGTGTGAAAAGTGGTGATGGCTTCGTTGTGGCGAAACGAGGTGAACGTGCCGTTGGGCGCCAAAGTAATGTCGAGTAAGCCTTGGCCGTCATTCATCCGCCAGTTGCCTACCAGCATCGCGCGAACTTCTGCATCGGTCAGGATTCGGCCGGCTACATTCGCTGCGACTGCAGGAGCCGGTGCTGGGGCTTGATTGACGATGATCGTTGGTGCGGCGTTCGTTGCTGGAGATTTGACTTCGACGACTTCAACATTGGTTTCTTTAATGGGCTGTTGAGCAGTCGATGTGCGGGGGGGTGGTGGAAGGAACAGCTTGCTTGGATTGCCCTCGTCAACGGAAAAGGCCTCCATCACCATCATTGAACGTCCACTGTTGTTATGTGCGGTGAAGTCAGTCGGGACTTCCGCTTTTGGGTTGGCGACACAGATCACCAACTTGCCCTTGTCGAACTGGTAAATCCCTAGCCCTGTCACTGTGTCTCGTTCGAGAATTGCGATTTGCTTTGGGTAAACCGATGGATCCAAGCGAAACGACTTTGTGCTCTTGACGCCCGTGACAGGTGACTTGAAAAGTAAGGTGTAGTCGATGATTTCAACGAGACCACCACCGGGCAGTGATGTACGCATTTGGTTTTCTGGCACAACTGATCCGTTTTCAACCATCTCTGTGATGCGCCAGTGCCCCTGCATCCGTTTGACTTCATTATCAATGGTGCTGGTCTGAGCGTCGGATGTGTTGGTCAACACTACGCTGAGTATAAGGGTGGTCAGGGCAAGTAGACGTAGTTGGCTCATTGGGAATCCTTCCGAGTGGTGCATCAGAACTGATGCGGCAAAGCTAGTTGCGATGAAAAGTCGGGGCTTCCCCGTTTCCATCTTTCTTGGTTGACGCGAAATTGTTCACGAATCCACCGGAGACTGCAATGTCGATCTTCCCTATTCTGTGCGTCTTCTCTTGTCTGTCGCATTTCGCGATTTCGCTGCCGGGCGACTTCCTGTGCCCGAAGTTATCCCCAGCAGCGTCGAGCTAGTGGCGTGATCTGCATGCTAGCAGGGGACACGGGACGGAGGACGCGGAACAGAGGACGCGGTACACGGGACGCGGTACGCGGTACGCGGTACACGGTACACGGTACACGGTACACGAGT
>CAXGRW010000431.1:0-5024 GCA_964012125.1 uncultured Rhodopirellula sp. | reverse complement strand
GGAGGACAGGGCGGAGCGATCATTCTCGAACGAGCACATTGACCACACAGAAACGGAAAACGGCCTACAGAACGAAAGATCGATTTAAACCTCAAGATAAATCATTCGGCATCAACGATCAGTGACGACCAAAAGCCCTGCCGACAACGTAGAAATTACCACCACTGACAAGTCAGCACTGCTATGAGTTATTTCAAACGAATCATCGATGGCGACGTTGGAACTCTTGAGTTCGATACTCCGGATTCCAGCGTGAACATTCTTAGCGGTGCCGCTTTGACAGAACTGGAGCAGGAACTCAACGAGATTGCCGTTCGTTCCGACATCAAAGTGCTGCTGATTACGAGCGCAAAGAAATCGATTTTCATCGCCGGGGCCGACATCAAAGAGATCGATTCGATCACTGACCCACAGGAAGCCCGCGAAAAATGCAACCGTGGCAAACAGGTGTTTGACAAACTTGAGAAACTTCCGCAAACAACCGTCGCTGTAATCAACGGGGCATGTCTGGGCGGTGGGTACGAACTGTCGCTCGCCTGCAATTATCGCGTCGCCGGTTTCGCTGGGTGCGTCAAAATTGGTCTGCCCGAAGTTAGGCTAGGAATTCTTCCTGGCTTTGGTGGGTGCGTGCGTCTTCCGGAACTCATTGGCATTGCCAATGCCCTGTCGGTAATTCTGCCTGGGAAAGTCCTCGATGTGAATCGTGCACTCAAATTAGGAATGGTCGATCGACTGTTCTACGATCCGATCCTTGCCGACCAGGCAAAAACGTTTGCACGGGCTGTCTTGTCAAAAAAAGAAAAGGTCCAACGGCAACGAAAACCGTTCGTCACCAGACTGTTGGAAGGAAACGCGGTTGGTCGGAGCATTCTGTTCCGTCAGGCTCGCAAGAATGTCCTCAAATCAACGGGCGGCAATTATCCTGCCCCGTTGGTTGCGCTGGACACCGTCAAGAATATCGTTGGCACATCGCGAGAGGAAGCTTTCCAACTGGAAAGCGAGGGATTCGGCAAACTTGGTGCGTCAGAAATCTCAAAGAACCTGATTCACGTGTTCTACCTTGATGAACGCTACAAAAAGAAAACATGGAGTGATGCAGAACCCACTGTAAACCATGTCAAAAAAGTAGGCGTCGTTGGTGCTGGCGTAATGGGTGGCGGCATCGCGCAGTTGCTAGCCAAAAACAACATCATCTGTCGGATCAAAGACCTCAATAATCAGGCACTCTCCATTGCGTTGAAAACCGCTCGCGACGTCTACAGGTATTTTTTAAAGACGAAACGCATGAAAAAGGGACAGGTCGATGCGCAGATGAGTCTAATCTCGCCAACTACAACGTACGACGGATTTAAAAACGCTGATGTCGTCATTGAAGCAGTCGTGGAACGCATGGACATCAAGAAACAGGTCTTCAAAGAACTGGACGAACTGGTCCAACCAAGTACCTGTTTGTTTACCAATACGTCGTCGCTGTCTGTGACGGAAATGGCACAATCCACAAACCGCCCTGACAAAGTTTGCGGGTTTCATTTTTTTAATCCGGTGCATCGTATGCCACTGCTGGAGATTATCGCCACAGAAAAAACAAGCGAAGAAACGCTGGCCACTGCGGTCGCCTTTGCAAGACAACTTGGCAAGATGGTCATCGTTGTCAAAGACAAAGAAGGCTTCATCGTCAACCGTATTCTCCTGCCATATATGAACGAAGCAGCATACCTTTTCGAGGAGGGAATCGACCCGAAGCGGCTGGACGATGTTGTCAAGCGATTCGGTTTGCCGATGGGTCCGATGGAACTGGCCGACGAAGTGGGGATCGACGTCGGGTATCACGTCGCCCAAATTTTAGAAACTGCGTATGGCGAACGCATGTGTGTCGCTGACATTCTGAAGGCGGTGCGCAAGGCGGGAATGCTCGGCAGAAAGTCGGGTGAGGGATTTTATGTCCACACGGGTAAGCGAAAGACGGTCAACAGCAGAGTGCTGAACATGCGTGGAAACGCCACGTTCACGCTTGACGACGATACCACACTCAAACGCTTGATCTACATCATGATTAACGAAGCCTCGCGATGCCTTGAAGAAGGCGTTGTTGAGTCCGCCAGCACGATCGATGTGGGCATGATTTACGGCACTGGGTTTCCGCCCTCCCGAGGTGGCTTGTTGCGATATGCGGATTCGGTGGGTGCCAAACATATCGTCGCGGACCTTAAAGAATTCCAAGACAGATTTGATCCGCATCGATTCGAACCAAGTCAACTGCTGCTGAAGATGGCAGATACCAACGACACGTTTTACCCATCGTAAAATCATGCAGTTCACAGAGGGAACACGTGCATCACAATGGAAAGAAGCAGGTGAATTATGAGTCTGTTCGATAAAAATATTGGCAAAGAAGCACGAGCATCGCTGGAATTCGCCGAGGACTCACGCGAGACCGAATGGCTTCACCCAAGCTTTGCCGCGATGCTGTATCAGGGACAGGTCAAGTGGGATCTGCTGCACCCGTTTCCCCGCCAGACCGACGAAGATAGAAAAGTTGGTGATGATTTTATCGTGAAGCTTGAAGCATACCTGGAAACAAACTACGACGCCGATGAAGTCGACAGGACGGGTGAGATTCCTGACAGCGTGTTGAAGGGACTTGCAGAACTTGGATGTTTTGCGATGAAGATCCCCACGAAATACAACGGACTCGGGTTAAGCCAGGTTAACTACAACCGGGCCCTGCACTTGACGGGAAGTTACTGCGGCAACCTGACCGCTCTCCTGTCTGCGCATCAGAGCATTGGTGTTCCGCAGCCACTGCTGATGTTTGGAACAGATGAGCAGAAGGAAAAGTTTCTGCCACGTTTTCGTGACGGCGCCATTTCTGCATTCGCACTCACAGAAGCAAATGCCGGCTCCGATCCAAGAGCGATGACAACGGCGGCGACACCGACAGAAGACGGTTCCCATTACATCATCAACGGTGAGAAACTCTGGTGCACCAACGGCACAAAAGCAAACGTTATCGTCGTCATGGCCGTCACACCACCAAAAATTGTGCGGGGCAAAGAACGCAAGCAGATCACCGCGTTCCTCGTCGAAATGGACACGCCAGGTGTCGAAGTTCTACACCGCTGCCGATTTATGGGACTCAAGGCGCTCTACAACGGTGTGATCAGATTTACAAATGTCAAAATCCCAAAGGAGAACATGATTCTGGGAGAGGGCGATGGACTGCGTCTCGCGCTGAAGACACTTAACACCGGACGGCTTTCCATACCGGCGGGCGTGACTGGCAGCAGCAAATGGTGCATGAACATCAATCGGAAATGGACAAACGAACGCGTTCAGTGGGGACATCCGATTGGCGAACATGAAACGATTGCTGGCAAGCAGGCAAAGATTGCCTCGGACACATTCGCGATGGACGCTGTCTGGAAGGTTGCCTCCACGATGGCAGACAACAAACACTTTGACATTCGGCTCGAAGCGGCCATTGCCAAACTGTTCAACACCGTAGCCCACTATGAAATCCTACAGCAGACGCTTCAAATCCGAGGCGGCCGCGGGTTTGAAACTGCAGATTCACTGCGAGCACGAGGTGAGGAAGGAATTGCGATTGAACGATTGTTAAGAGATTCTCGCGTGAATCTTATTTTTGAAGGTTCATCGGAGATCATGCATCTGTTCATCGCGCGTGAAGCACTGGATTTCCATCTACAGCATATCGGTGCACTCTTCAAACCTGGTGTGCCACTCAGTGGCAAGATCGTGGCATTTCTCAAGATGATAAAGACCTATGCGTTGTGGTATCCAACGCTTTGGATACCGGTGCTGTCTGCCAATCAATTTGGCATGGACGTTCGGCTGAACCGTCACATGAGAATGGTTGCACGACTCAGTAAAAAGATGTCTCGGACTCTGTTCCACAAGATGGCGATCTATCAGAAAAAAATGGCAGAGAAGCAATTACTGATTAATCGCTTCGTGGACATCGGAACGGAACTATTCATTATGTCAGCGGCGTGTTCGTACGCAGACAGTTTACAAGCGGACGGACAGAATACGGAAAATGCAGTTGAACTGGCAGACTACTATTGCAAAGAAGCCGAAATACGCATCGGAAAACTATTCCATGACATTGGCCGCAACAATGACGTAGCGACGCTCAAACTAAACAAGAGCTTAATGCAAGGAAATTTTGAATGGCTTGAAGATGAGATTGCGAAAAACTGCAAACCATCGCACCAAGAGGCTGACGACAAGGGATAGTACCTCTTTCCAATGAACGTGCCGCCTGGAATGGGCGACCGAAATAGGTGAGGGCATGACGCATCGACTCCAGCCCCCTTTCGAACCCAACACCTGCAAATTGAAATGAACATGGACACCAAAACGCCTCCAGTTGTGACTCGCGAGCAGCTAGCCAAAGGACTTGGCAAAAGTGCCTTCGCGTTTCGTGGGTACAATGTGACGAATCTTGGAAGAACACCGGAACTGCTTCGCCACCCGAAGTACGGGCAGATCGTTGAAAAATACCTTCAGCGTGCGAGCGACACCTGCACCGATGTGCTGAAGTTTCCAGTCGACCTGGCTCAACGAGTTCGACTTGAAAAAGAAGCCACTCTTAAAGAGTACCATGAGTCGATTGCGCTGATTGTTGCCATGGAACTGGCACAGCTTGAGATTCTCGAAACATTTTTCGATATCTCACTGACCGACGCAAACATGATGTACGGTTTTAGCCTTGGCGAATTGACCGCGTTAACTGCCGGCGGAGTGTTGACGCTGGATGACGCCCTGGAGATTCCCCTCATGATGTCACAGGATGCGGCTGAACTTGCAGACGACGTAACCCTCTGTGTTTTGTTCTCCCGCTCCGGAAAATTCATTCCACGCAAAAACGTGCATCGGCTTTGCGCGGAGATCAATGCTGAGGGGAATGGGGTAATCGGTGTGTCAACATTTCTGGCTCCAAACTCAATGGTACTGATTGGTCAAAAGGACACTGTTCAGCGATTGAAAGAACGCAAGGGAGA
>CAXGRW010000430.1:0-5031 GCA_964012125.1 uncultured Rhodopirellula sp. | reverse complement strand
CGACCCGATCTTTTGGGGGCTGTCTATCGCCTCGGGTTCCCTGTTATCACGCAGCTTTCTGATCCGAGTCAGTTTCAGGTTTCCGGATTTCGTCAGTGATTTGAAGTGCTGAGGAAGCACTCCGTTCACGACGCAGATCCCGAATCTTTTTGACATGATCGTGCAATTGAATCTCCATGTCACGGATTCGGTCTTGACCCTTGGCATTGGTATCCAAGCTGTCTTCGAGTTCATCTCGTACGCTGTTGAGATGGGTTTTCAATTCTGTCAATTCCTGTTTCAACTGATCCCGCTCTATTCGATCAGATTCGGCATCTTTCAGTTCGCTGGACAAGCGTTCAATTTCATGAAGCTGATGTGCAACTTCATTACTCTTTTGGCTGATATCGTCGCCCAGCACCGCATGCTGTTCCGACTTGGATTGAAGTTGCTTTTCCAACTCATCTATTTTTGTCGTTAGCTGTGTATTCTTCTCGTGGGTGGCTTTCGCTATTTCAAGTTGACTCGACAGTTCTTCGATTTCAATTTGTCGCTGATCAAGTGTGCTCGTTTTTGCCGCCAGATCATCGACAACTGCATCGTGTTGCTTCGATCTGGCAGTCAGTTGTGTTTTTAACTCGGTGATAGTGGTGTCTCGAGCCTCCACTTCGGCTTGCAGAACAATTTCCAGCTGCTCATGTTCAATACCTGCCTGTGACAGAAGATCGCTGATTTGTTTGGCTTCTGTCAGATGATTGGTGATTTGCTTTCCGAGGCGACTAATGGTGGCTTCAAGATCGTCGCGTGTGTTGAGCAGTTGCTCACGCTCGTGTTTGACGACCTTCAGTTCAGCGGTCCGTTCATCGAGGTGCTGCTGGCGAAGGCTGGCTTGCTTCAATTGCATTTGCAGGTGTTGTGCCTGCTCAGCAGCCTGTTGTTGGGTGGTGGTAAGAAGAGCATTGTCAGTTATTAAAGAGCTAATATCGTCGGACATGGAAAGGATGCGAGCTTCCATCGCGTGAATTTCGGCAATGGTCACCGTGAGTTCACCTTGTGTTTCATCGCAGACTCGCTCGGCAGTAAGAATGGTGTGTTCATGTTGTTCAATTTCATCACAGGCGAGTTCGATCTGATGTTGCCTATGCTTCAGTGCAAGCTCGAGTTCAGGGACGCAGTCAGCTTGTCGCGACAGCTCTGAAATTTGCGATGTTTGTTGAAGGAATAAACTTTCTAGTGCTGCGTTGCGCTCGTGATATTGCCGAATTGTCTGTTGTGCAATCCCCAATTCAGCTTGAGTGGTGTTCCATTCGTTTGCCTGCTCTTTCAAATCTGCCATGGCAGCGACTTCCAATGCCAGTTGTGCTCGCGTTTCAGCCAAATCTAAAGCGTGAATTGCATTTTCCTCGCGGATAGCACAGAGTTCCGTAACCTGTTGCTGGTGTTGTTCGACGAGTTGTTGCAGCTCGGCCACCTTCGAGCGAAAAGCAATTTTCTTGGCGTTGGTCTGCGCAAGCTCAGCCGTTAAAACCGAGATTGTTGCTTGTGTTTCAGTACTCGTTTTTTGAGCAATATCCAGTGCGAGGTCAGATTGTGCACATGCCGAAATTTTGTCGCTGAGTTGTGACTCCAATTCAGCGAGTTGTGTTTGGCAGGCGGCATTGAACTGTTCTAATTGGACACGATTTTCAAGCTCATCTCTAAGCTGTAGATTGAGGTCGCTTAATTGTTTTTCCTGTTCAGCGAGGTTCGCATTTTTTAGTTCCAGCGCGGCCTCACACTGCTCCAATGCTTGTCGTTGCTCGGAAAGCGAACTCACGGCTGCGGCGAGATCGGTGGCCAACTCGTCACGTTCTGTCTGAATCTGCTTCGATGAGGTACGGGCAATCTCAAGTTGTGTCAGGGTTTGTGCGTGAGCCTGTGACTGTTGGTCAAGTTGTTTCTTTTCGTTCTGAAGTGCTTCGAGATCTTTACACTTTGCGACCAAATTCTGTTGAGTTTGAAGGAGAGATTCATTCACTTGCTCCAACGCTTGGTCTGTTGATTCGATCTGGTGTTCGAGATCTCTTATCGTGTCCTGCTGTTGCGCGTGGTCAGTTTGTTGGATGCGTGCCTTTGCCAAGGAGGTATCGAGCTCAAATTGAGCAGTTTCAAGCTCGGAGACACATTGGCGATATTGCTGCTCCAATTGTTCGAAGCTTTCTTGATGGGCTTGATTTCCTGTCGTCAATCTAGCATTTTTTTCAATCAACTCCTGAAGCTGATCAATGACTGTCTGATTCCGCTTTTCCTCATCCCCGAGTTGAATTTCGGCTTTGTTCAGAGAGTGGCGGAATTGGTTGATTTCTTCTTGTGAGCTTTGTGAAATCTGTTCCAGGCGTTTGTTTTTTGCACGAAGAGTGGAATGCGCCTGCCGCAGATTTGTTAAATCCTCATCGATGGAATCATTGTGTTTTTGGAGTTCTTTGACCTGGGTTTTGCGTTGCTTGAGCGAACTTCGAACTTTCAAGTAGCGTGTCTCAAGATCGGGATCGTTGACGGAGTTCTTTCCACGATCTCGATACCAGAACAAGTGTCCGAGCAACATTCCTGCCAGCAAAAATAATGCGGCGGATGACAGGGGCATGCCCAAAAGTTGTATGGAATTACCAAATAGGTCGATCATTGAACTTTCCATGTTCGCGAGACCGCGTCCTGCGCGCAGCGAGAGCCAGAGTGTTGATTCAGGCTGATAGCATGAATTGCCCTGCCGCGTCGACGTTGAATCTCAGGAGACTGTTTCACCAAGTTCTCGTGAAACACGTGTCATTGGTTCAACTTGTTCATCTGGATTGCTGTGGGGAGGGAGCGACTCGAATGACGACTCCCTTGAAAGCAGGCGTTTTGCTATTCGGGTCGGCGTGGCGAGAGACGAGGACGTTTGCCTCCGGAAAGTACATTAGGGCATTACCTGGTCGAATAGATTCGTAGCATCGCGTTAAAATATTCGGCAGGGTTCCTGTATCACTAGTGACGTCCACACGATCTTCGTGCTCCAACCCGAGGCGTTTTAGATCATCGGGGTGCATCAAGATGATGTCGCGACGCGTCTGATTCCGATACAGGTCTTCTTCTTCGTAAACGACCGTGTTGAATTGGCCCTCGCTGCGCACTGTCATGAGCCGCAATTCCTGATCTTGGCGACCCTTGAGCTCGGGAATGGTGTGTGTGTGCAGATTTGCCCGGCCATCGGTGGTGGCAAACTTTGGTTTGTGGAATGTCCTTCCACCGATTTGAAATTCTTTTCGTGTTTGTTCGATGTCAGCAATCTCGTCGTATCCTGGAACAACATCGGCAATCCATTGTCGAATGGTGCTGGTTTGCTTCATTGCGTCCCAGTCAACTCCACTCGCATCAGGGATCAGGCGTTTGCCGAGTTCGGCGATCACTTCGACTTCACTTCGTGGTCCCGGCAGGCGTCGCGGACCCCCATCGCTCAGACGCACATAGTTGAACATTGATTCCTGAGTGGTGGGTGTCGATTCTTCATCACGGGCCAGCACCGGTAGAATATAGGTCTCTGCAGCCAAGCCATTCACGTGGCCAGTATTCATGGTGGTGCTAAGCATCACATTCATGTCTAAGCGTGAAAGGGCTTCTGCTGCAAATTTGGAATCCGGGTTCGAACCGAACAGATTTCCACCTAGCGAAAATCCAAACGACAGCTCGAACCTGCTTGCTGCTTCCATGCACTCCAAAGTGTCCTTTCCTGCGGTTGTTGGCAGCTTGACCTGATACTTTGACTCGAGGGCATCAAAGATCTGTGTCTTGAGTTTCGGAGTCACGCCCACACTGCCAATACCTTGCACATTGCTGTGCCCTCGGATCGGCATCAGCCCACAGCCGGGTTTACCAACCATCCCACGACAGAGTGCAAGGTTTGCTACGGCCTGTACATTCTGAACACCATGTGCATGGTGGGTGATTCCCATTGTCCATGCAAATATGCATCGTTTGGATTCAGCGTAGACCTTGGCAAGATTTTCAATTTCGCTACGCGGCACACCTGATTTTGTTTCGATCTCTTCCCAGGTAATTGCGTTGATCGCTTGTCGCCAATTCTCGACATCATTGCAATGACTTTGAAGGTATTCGACGTCCATTGCGCCGAGTTGATTGACCGACTTTGCAAGGCCCCAAAGCAGGGCCAAGTCGCCTCCAATGTGCGGTTGCACATAGTGGCTTGCAATCTTGGAACCCTTGAAAAGAGAAACAGGATCACTTGGGACCCGAAACTTCAGCATTCCTGTTTCGCGAACGGGATTGATGACAACGACTTTTCCGCCGCGACGTCGCAGATGCATCAGACTGGTCATCAGACGAGGATGATTGCTGGCAGGGTTTCCACCAATCACAAACACACAGTCAGCTTGATCCACATCTTCAAGCACCACAGTGGCTGTGCCGCTTCCGACTGCTGTTTGAAGTCCCACACCACTTGCTTGATGGCAGTAGTAACTGCAATTGTTGATATTATTAGTGCCGTAAACTCGAGCCATCAACTGCAGCAGAAATCCTGCTTCATTGCTGCTACGTCCACTGAAATACCAGAAGGTGCGATCAGCCTCCGTTTTGCGAAGTTTTTCGATAATTGCGGCATAGGCTTCTTGCCACGTTACGGTTTCGAAATGTGATGCACCTTTGCGGTATCTGATCGGATGAACGAGTCGACCTAGATGTTCCAGTTCACGCGGTGAACGTTTTCTCAAGTCATCGACCGAGTTCTGTTTCCAGAAAGTTGGTTCGATGGCTGGTTGCATATCAGCAACCATTGCTTGCAGTGATTTTTTGCAGACTTCGGGAAAAGATCCGGTTTCATTGACCATGCCGCCTTTCTGGCCACCCATACCCAACGCACAGGTTTTGCACGAGTTGCGAGTGCGCATGGCTTTGTAAAGCTTCCAAAGTCCACCAGCTTCCCGTCCTTTTTTCCAGGTGTAGCGTATTGCCCGAAATCCGCCCCCGCTGCCAACCTTCATCAGAGTTCCTTTCCTCAAGGTGCAATCATGGCTCTTG
>CAXGRW010000429.1:0-5032 GCA_964012125.1 uncultured Rhodopirellula sp. | reverse complement strand
GTTCATGCGTTGCCTTTCTGCACAGTGTTCATGCGTTGCCTTTCTGCACAGTGTTCATGCGTTGCCTTTCTGCACAGTGTTGTTGAACGCTACTGAACGAGTTGCTCTCGATCGGTTAGAATCTGGCGACACAGGTTGCTGCCAGCCTGTGGTTCAGCTGATCTTGAACTAGCAACACGTAAAAAATGTGAGTCAGAATTATGCCGTCGGTATTAGCGATTGCAGCCCATCCGGATGACATCGAGTTTCTTTTCGCTGGCACAATGTTGCAACTTGCTAAGCGAGGATGGGATGTTCACTACATGAACTTGTGCGATGGCTCACGTGGTAGCACGACGATGGGGCAGCAAGAGTGTGCAGAAACACGACTCGCAGAGTCAAAAAATGCTTGTGAAATTCTTGGAGCAGAATTTTATCCGCCGATCTATGCTGACATGGAAGCGTGTTACACGACCGAGAATTTAAAAAAGGTGACCGCAGTCGTCCGGCAAGCCAAGCCGAGCATTGTTCTAGCTCACGCGCCAAGCGATTACATGGAAGACCACGAGATCGCCTGCCGGCTGGCAGTCAGCGCAGCTTTTTCGCATGGGATGCCGAATCTCGTCAGCGAGCCCCCAGTCGATGTGTTCATGGATCCTGTTACGGTCTATCACGCCCAGCCCATTGGAAATCGCGTACCCACGGGTGAGTTGGTTCATCCCCACTTTTACGTTGATATTACTGACGTGATTGATCAAAAAGTGGACGCGTTAGCTTGTCACGCCAGTCAGAAGCAATGGCTTGACGAGAGCCAAGGACAGGACAGCTACTTACAGACGATGCGTGATATGAGCCACGACGTGGGTAGCATGAGTGGGAAATACGCGTACGCCGAAGGATGGCGGCGGCGTCTTCATTGGGGTTTTTGCGGGCCCGAAGATGATCCACTGCGACACGCGTTAGCGGATCTGAGTCACGTTCCGAGCTAGTTTCGGTGGCGTGGATGGTCAGAGTGATACTGCTTCGAAACGTCTGATTTGAAAATGCGTGCTCGGCGTGCACGCTCGCAGTTGCCGCGTTGGTCACCAGTTTTGGGCGAATGGTTTGATCTTTGATCGGGACGCCCGCCGTTGTGAATCACAATGCCGATATACCGTGGTGAATCGCATTGGCCTGATACGACCGTGAAACGCAGGGATCGATGTGTGTCGGGATCGATGTGTGTCGGGGACTCAATGGCCCCCGGCAGGATCGTTCCTCTTGCTGTCCTGATCAGTTCGTGTGCTGATCAGCTGGTGTCCTGATCAGTCCCAGCAGAGTGAGTCGGGAAGTTGATTCAGGTTGCGGGCTTCCCCTGCGGTGACGACCAACATGTCTTCGATTCGAACGCCCCCAACTTTGCGTCCATAAAGGCCCGGTTCGATGGTGAATACTTCGTCTTCAAGGATTTTGCCTCCACCGTGATCCAGCAGGATCGGTTCATGCACGTCCAGTCCAATACCGTGGCCTGTTCCGTGTTGAATGCTGGGGTGATCGGTAATGGTCCCTCGTGAGCAGGGATAGCCGTGTGCGATAAGCACATTTTCAGCAGCTTTATGAACGGCATCGGCTGTATTACCGACGGTCAAAGCAGCAGCAGAGGCTGCTTTGGCTTCCAAAACAGCGGCGTGCATGGCTTTGACGGTGTCGGACGGTTGTCCATGCACGACGGTGCGTGTGCAGTCACCCCAGTAGCGAGATGAATCGTCGCGGGGAAACAGGTCAACAACGACAGGTTGCTCGGTATAGAGAGGGCCATCACCAGCGTGGTGGCAGTCGGCCACATGGGGCGCGGTAGCGACGATCGCGCCGTGTCCCATGCTGAATCCACGTTTCATGAATTCTATTGCCGCTGTGGCTCGCACACTTTGGCTTGTGAGTTGCTCTCCCTGATATCGAAGGGAGCCATCAGCAGAGGCGTCGGCACGTGCGATCATTTCGCACATCATCCGCAGCACTTCCTCGGTAACTTTCTGAGCAGCTGCCAAGGCATCCAGCTCCTGGTGAGTTTTCTGTCGCCGATCCAGTACTCCGAGTTCGTCATCGTAGAGCACACTGATTTCTGCTTGAATGAGATGCCAAGCGAAAATGTAGGGCAAGGATCGATCGGCATAGACCTCCTCAACTTTGGCAGACCGCAGCAACTGAGCGGCTGCTTCGGCTGTGGCTGTTTCGCGATCTGCATTAAGGCCAGCCGAGGGTGGGTGCTCAGCGGGGCAGGTCACGTCATCTGCGTGGCTGTGTTGTCGGACCCGGTCCATTTCGAGGTCGCGGACAAGAGCGATTCGCTTATTGTCCAATTCAATCCACGCAGCGGGATCTCCAAGGGGGACGCCGATTCGTTTGAACAGAGAAGCATTTTTATCGGCCGAACCAGCCATGATTCGGGCACTAGTGGGAGCGTGTCTCATTTTCGGCTTTCGCTGGAGATCCTGTCAAAATTCCGTGAACATATCCTCAGTCAGTGGCCACAACTTTTCAAGCGGCCGGATAAATCCACGCGAACAGCATTGTAAAGAAAAGGGCAGAAAATCCCATCGCGATGCTCATCGGCGAGATCACGCGTAGACCTTCGGATTCGGTCATCCCGCTCATTTTCGTGATGACCCAGAAGGCACTGTCCGTCATCCATGAAATCGGCTTGCTGCCCGCACCAATCGCCATTGCGATGTAAACCGGATGAAAGGGTAGTGATTCGGCACTGGCGAAGCCTTGCAGAATGCCCGCAGCAGTGATCATCGCGACAGTCGCAGATCCCTGCAGTGTGCGAACGGCAGCGGTCACGACAAATGCCAGCGGTAACAACAGTAAACCAGGAACGGCACCCGTCAGCGACTCTACGGCTGGGCCGATGCCAGCTTGTTTCAGCATCACACCAAAAGCACCTCCTGCCGCGGTAATCAAAATGATGTTGCCAGCGGAGGCTAAAGAGCGTGTGACCAGCGTGCCGCGTTGTTCTTCGGGGCAGAACTTTCGCAGGGAGAGAGCCAGCACCACGCCGATTCCCAAAGCGATATTTTTATTGCCCATACCACGCAGGATGTCAGTCCATACGGCTGATTCGATGCCAGCAACATTCTGTTTGACGAGGTAATCCGTTAACGAGCCTATTGCTATCAAAATGACGGGGATCGTGATAGGTAGCAGAGCGCGGATCAGTGGCGGTGAGTCGCCTGACGGGGAGGAACGGTTGTTCGAAGCGGGATCACCATGGGTTGGCGACTCACCGGATGATTCAGAAATGCTATTCGGGTTTGTTGCTGCTCCGCCTTCGGTGCCCTCAAACCGCAATGGAACCTCGACACAGCGATTGATCACTCTTGCAACCAATAGTGAGACGACGCTGCTGCAGGCACCAATCACGAGGCCCGCCATCATCATGTTCGCAATGCTGACATCTTCGAACTGTTCTGCCACCAACAACGGTCCGGGTGTGGGTGGGACCAGCGAGTGGGCGATTGAGCCCCCGGCCAAAATTGCCAAGATGAACAGAACGTAGTTTTTGCCAACACGTTCTCGAAGTGAACGGGCCAGTGGCACCATGAGATAGAAGACGGTGTCGAAAAACACGGGGATTCCAAGCAGAAATGAACTGGCGGCGAGTGCTTCGGGGGCACGTTTTGGTCCGGTAAGTTTCAGCAGGCGATCGACGATCACTGCGGCAGCCTTCGATTCGAGCAGGCACTGGCCGATGATGCTGGCTAACGCGATCAGGATGCCGATTTTGCCAACCGTGTTACCAAACGCCACGGTCAGGCGGGTCGGCGCCGTAATCATCGCTGAATTTGATTGCAGTTTTTCGGCTTCTGCGGCCGTCATCTTCTGTTTGGCAACTTCTCCGTCGGTGTACGTTTTGACCGCTTGATTGCCCGTCAATGCCGCCACAAGCAATCCCGCCAGCAGCAGGGTCAGGAATGCATGTAGACGGAACACTAGAATGCTAACGAGGACGACTGCTACCGCTAGCAGGACAAGGGTCCAGATATTCATTGCCGCAGTTCCTGATTGCAATCTCTCGACGGGCAAAACCCGTCTGGGGGTCTGGGTTACGTAATCTAAGCTTCTGCATAACGGTATCTTCCCACACCGCTGTTATGCATTACGCTACCATCTGCGGCGGGCGTGCGGTTGGAGTTACCACCCGGCGGTCCGTCCCACGCAATCGTTCTAAACGTCTTTTCCCGACTTCTGACCACGAGTTTGGAGCTAGGAAAGGGTGTCCGGGCGTCCCGGATCGTTGTTTGAACGGTTTTTTTACGGTTACATGGTAGTGGATTCATACCCCGTGAGCACCCTGAGATGAGCGCGCAAGCGACCGCCGAGACGAACTTTTTTCTCCGCCATGAGTTTCTCATTCGGAGAGTCCATTCCCTGTTGGGCATCGTGCCCTTGGGTCTGTATATGACAGTGCACTTAGCGACCAACGCCAGTCTGCTCAACGGGACCCAAACGTTCCAGCGGGCAGTGTTCTTGATCCACAGCCCGGGCAAACTGCTGCCGCTCATCGAGTGGGGGCTGATTTTCACGCCTTTGATCTTCCATGCCGTCATCGGTATTTGGATCGCCAAGTCCGGCAAGTCGAACAGTAGTCAGTACAAGTTTCGAAGCAACAAGCGTTACACTTGGCAGCGTTGGACCGGCTTCATTGCATTGGTTTACCTGTTCTTTCACATCCTGCATCTGCACGGATGGTTTCATATTTCTGCTTGGGAGGCAATCATCAGGCCACTCGGCTTTGGAATGTTCCGGCCCTTCAACGCAGCAAGTTCGCTCGTTCGGGCGATGCAGGAGTGGGGGTATGTTTGGCCAGCGTTTTATTTGGTCGGCATGTTGGCGTGTGTCTACCATTTAGCGAACGGATTGTGGACCTCAGGCATCACATGGGGACTGTGGATCTCTCCGACTGCTCAGGCACGCGCCTCGAAGCTCTGCACCGTGATCGGCTGTGGGCTCGCTGTTCTAGGTGTCAGTGCTTGGTGGGCGGCTGTTTCCCCCAGTCCACAGACTACGGTTA
>CAXGRW010000428.1:0-5037 GCA_964012125.1 uncultured Rhodopirellula sp. | reverse complement strand
CTTTCCAATTTCGGTACCTCTGTCAATGCTGTGTTCGCTTGCTGCGGGGCCACGTTTATCTGCGATGATTCGCTATTCCGGTTCTTGTCAGTGAGCATGGAGTACTCGATTGGGAGTGTGACGTTTGCCATCTTTGTCAAACTCTAGAACGCAAAAGCAAGGTGTCCCCGAGCGAAGGGGAGAGATGTCGCACCTTACCCGCCCCGGTGTGAATGAGATTGACGCTTAGAACGTATCTTCCGGTTATTACTGCTGAGACCTGTGGCGGCCGTAACCAAGAAGACCCGATTGGCAGAAAAACGCAGAGGCTGGCGAAGCGGACGATCGCTTCTATCACCAGTTCGGATAGCGTGAGGTGCGTTCGGAGGGGATGATGATCGTAAATGACAGTGATGGCCCATCACCAGCGATTTCAGTCACGTACTTAGAATCGGCGATCAACGCTGAATTGGGCTAGTCTGACCAACGATCGCTTTTCCTCACTCTCTGGCAGGCAATCCAAGGACCTAATAGCGCGTTCTTTGAACGACTCAGCAACTCGTTGAGTGTATGACCTAGCATCACTCTTCTGGAGAAACGGCATCGCTTCTTTCAATCGGTCGTCAACGGGGCCGGTCAGGATTTTACAGATCTCGTCCCATTGCGAAGCGGATACTGTTTCCCGTAGCCGGATCAGAGGAAGTGTCATCTTACCCTGACCGATATCGCTCCCGAGCGTCTTTCCGACAGTATGGCCATCACCCCACAGATCCAGGAAGTCGTCAGCGATCTGGAAAGCAACGCCGAGGGAGTCCCCGTAACATCCCATCGCTTCTACGGTTTCTGCCGTCCCGCCGGAGTACTTTGCTCCCAACTCGCAGGAGACCCGGCAAAGCTCCGCAGTCTTGCCTCGGATCATCGCAAAGTAATCTTCCTCGGAAATGTTGAGCACGTCTCGTGCCAACACCTGTCTCAATTCACCCTCGCAAACCAACCGCGCCGCCTCTCCTACCATACGACACGCCTCCGTTGACGACAGGGTTGCAGCAAGGCGGAAGCTCTGTGCGAACAAGTAGTCACCAACTAGAATACTGGTGTGTTCGTTCCAGCGCGCATTGATCGTTGCGACGTGACGGCGGGTCTCTGCCTCATCCAGAACGTCGTCGTGGATGAGAGTAGCAGTGTGTACCATTTCGACGACGCTGCTCAGGACGATGTGATCCGGACCGAGCGAACCAACCGCAGAGCCACAGAGCAGCAGTAAAGCGGGGCGGAGTCTTTTTCCACCCAAATGGGTGCCGTGCTGTAGGACTGGCCCCAACTCCTCGTGCGGACTGCGGAGTTCGAGAGCTAACCGCCGCTCGACGGCCAACAGTTCGGAAGCAACAGGTGAACTCAAACGCAGCATCATCTCCTTCGCTGACGCCTTGGCCGACATATCAGCCAGCCGCATCGTGGAGACGGGCGGCCCGACTCCTCGCTTGCCCCCATCACGGGGAACCGTATGCTGGCTTCGGGGCGTCCGCTCGGTAGCTGTCGTGGGAAGTATGCTCGTCGAATCCATCTCGAATTCACTCATCAGGAGGCTGCGTCGGTCCACTGGGTAGATCTCGCGAGCCGTCGGACTGACGCCCTCAGCTCGCAGGGCTCTCGTTAGAAGTAACCGCAAACGTCTGACTGCGGGCAACCGACCGCTTCAAACACGGTGGTAATCGCCAGTTTTCCCGCCTTTTTTCTCCAGCAGGCGAATGTTCATAACCTCCATTCCACGTTCCACTGCTTTTACCATGTCGTAGACAGTCAAGCACCCAATCGAGACCGCCATCAAAGCCTCCATTTCCACGCCAGTTTTAGCAGAGGTTCTGACGGACACTTCGCACATCAGGCGTGCTGGGGGAGGAACGCTCTCGGAGGTTGGGGCGTGTTGGTCGTCCACCTGGTCAAGCCATTCGAATTTGACTGTGACGGCTTCAACTGGAATTGAGTGGCAGAGGGGAATCAGCAGGTGTGTACTCTTGGTTGACTGGATGGCAGCCAAACGGGCAACACCCAGCACGTCTCCTTTTTTCGCATCACCAGACTTGATGAGGTCTGCTGTTGCGATCGACATAGCGATTTCGCCTGCGGCGGTTGCCTCGCGAACAGACGGACTCTTGGCAGAGACATCCACCATGTGTGCCTTCCCGTCAGAATCGAAATGAGTGGGCGTGTTCGTCAGTGGATCACTTTCTATCTCAGTGGTTGATCGGGGCCGTGCTCAAGAAACATAAGCACAGCAGGAACACTGTCGAGAGTCGGCACTTGTTTGTCAACCAACGGAAGCGAGTCGGCATTTTGCATAGCGCAAAAAAAAAGCGTCTCACATCTGCGGGGATGTGAGGCGCTTATTCGACGAGGCATTCAGGATCATTGTTTCGTACTTTAGCTGAATCCGTTCAGCTGGGTCCGAAACTAGACCAACTCTTTCTTTGTACCAACAAGAGTTCGAAGTCGTTCTGCCAACAAATGGGCGTCAAACGGCTTCTTGAACGTTTCGTTGATGCTGCTTCGATCAAAGCTCATCGGTTGGCCATCATCTGGCAACAACGCGATCAGGATAATATCGGTGAAGTCAATGTTCTTACGCAAGTTCTGGCAGATTTGCACTGCTTCGATCTTGCCAATCGAAAAGTCAACGATGATACAATCCGGGTTGAAACTCTCTGCCTGAATCCCAGCTTCAAAACCGCTCGCGGCAACAGCCACTTTGAACGATTTCTCGGGTGGAAGCTCACGCTTCAAATTTTCAATCAACACCTGGTCTTGGGCGACGATTAGGCACTTTGCCATTGCTTCGTCTTCCAAATCGCCCAGGGGCATACCATGCTCCTTGAGAAACTTAATTAAGTACTCTCTCGGAATACGGCGGTCCTGTGATCCAGGAATGCGATAGCCTTTCAAACGCCCCGAATCGAACCATTTTGAAACGGTTCGGGGTGCTACTTTACAGATCTTGGCGACCTGTCCAGTTGTGAAGACCTTCATACTAGGTTCTCCATAACGCCTCGTTTTATTCCCTCGAACAATGGTGCGTCGGTAACCATTGCTCTCGCAGCCCGTCTTCGTAGGTGATGAATTCAAGCGACCGGTCCTGAGCGGTCACTTCCACTTACCATGGTGGGTCACGGTAAACAGACAGATGATTTCATTATCAACGTTGGGTCTGGGCCACCCGGTTTGCATCTTGCGACGCTCGCCCTGCGGGATCCTCGCGGTTTTGGTTGTCAAAACTTCATTAAATGGCCACCTGATGTGACCGCCCACATTGCTGTGGCAGGGGTAGAAGCTGCGAACCTGCGGCGATCAACGCCCAACGGTCCTGGCAGCTGAACGTAGGACCCACGTTTTCACGTAAGTCTCGTTCAATGCAGGAACGTTCGGCTATGGCCGCCGAGCTGCTCGTGGTCGCTGCCTCATCGCATCATGCGACTTGGCAACAGCCTGTTGCATTTCCCAGAATCCCCCCTGGGTAGACAGCAAACCTTTTCCCAAAGTCGAAGTTCAATTAGCCGCGGAGACCGCGAGAATTGAACTCGGCCCTTAAAAAGGGTTCACTGTCCGAGAGTTAGTTTCGAGTAAAACCGGCCTAACTCTTTAGTGCGTTTGATTGGGAACAAGCACTATCAACGGTTTCGTCGGTGCATTGGGCATAAGTTCGCGTTTCGGAAACGCAGTGCAACATGCTAAAAGTGCGTGAATCCCGCAGAATCAGAGCGATCGAACATGATTAGATGCTGTTGCCCCGTGAGCGGCATTTGCGGAAAGTTTTTTTCGATTCTTTTGTTCCGCTCGGTTTTGGTGCGTGTTTGCCAAGTGTTGCAGACGTCACCAGCGGCGTTTTGAACTCGAAACTCAAATTCCTCAGTGTTTTCTGCTCAAGTTTTCAGCGGCTAAATGAGCGAAGCGGTAGAGAAGACAGTAACCCCTAAGGCTTGGGGTGTCGCTTAGGCGAGCGAGATCCAGCCATGCGTTCTGTGTTTGTTTGCTCCCGTTCTGCCGACCTCCAATTTTGAGCCGCGAAGGCAGGTTCCCCGACTTTGCCGTGAGACGTGTCATTGACGCCGAGTGAGGGCATCGGCAAGGTAGTTGGATACGGAAGGAAAATAGGGGCTCACAAACGTGCGATGCCTTTTCTCTCGGTGCGGTGGCGTAAGCTAAAAACGTTTTGCGGTTCGTGGTGTAGATTGGGCACTAGTTCGGGGGGGGCGGCCGCATTGGTGGCTCTAGGAATCGTGGCTCGAAGAATAGCTGGGGTATGGTTTAGCATGGTGTCACGTCAGAGAAAACGAGCGGCAGTGCCGTTCGAACGTGGTTCTAAGCGTGGTTACCCTTCACAAAATTAACTCTACCTGTGTTCTCATGGAACAAGACAATATGGATGAATCCGCAGCCAAGTTTTTTCAGACGGCAATTGAAACCCCTAGTCCATCAGGCTTCGAAGAACCAATTCAAGCTCTGGTTCGTGACTACATATCGCCCTTTGCCGATGATGTGCGGATCGATGTGCATGGGAACCTGATTGCGTCCACTGGCGGAACAGACGGGCCGCGTCTGATGTATGCAGGGCACTGTGATCAGATTGGTATGCTGATTTCGTACATCAACGACGCAGGTTTCGTATTTGCTCAGACCATTGGAGGCTGGGATCCTCAGCAGTTGATCGGGCAGCCCATGACCATCTGGACGCAGCAAGGTCCGGTTCCTGCGGTGATTAGCCGCAAACCGATTCACTTGCTTACGCTCGAAGAACGGAAAAAAGTCGTCGACCTCAGCGACCTGTGGCTTGATATCGGTGCCGCAGACGGGAAAGAGGCATCGGAAAAGGTGATGATCGGGGATCCCGTCACGCTCGCTTTGCGATATCAGCCGTTAATGGGTGAGCTTGTTTCTGGGCCTGGCATGGACAACAAGACAGGTATGTGGGCCGTGATGGAGGCTTTGAGACGGGCTCGCACCGCTTCTCAGGATTTAAGGTGTCACCTTCACTCGGTTTCTACTGTTCAGGAAGAGATCGGATTG
>CAXGRW010000427.1:0-5040 GCA_964012125.1 uncultured Rhodopirellula sp. | reverse complement strand
TACCTGCGCCCACGATTTACGCCTTGCCCGCACAAAAACAATCACGTGATCGGGTAGCTGTTCAAAGGTCGAAGTCCGCGTTTTCCTCTTTAAAAGATGCCATGGATGCGGCGTTTGAGGAATATGGAAAGGTGCAAAAGCTGAAAGAAAAAGCAGATGCTTCAGGTTTGCAGGCTGATGTCGATGCTTACCAGCAGGCTATCGGCCGCAGCATTGGCGTGATTCAACAGGCGCATGAATTGGCTGTTGCAAACTCTGCAAACAAAGAGACTGCGACGACGCGATATTTGTTGGCATTTCTTTATCTAAAAGGTGGAATGCTTCCTGAGGCCGCCGTCATGGGGGAAGCGGTTGCGCGATGGGGTGATCTCGCCGATCCTTCGACTAAAGAAGCTGGCCTGATTGCGTTGGCTGCGACGCAGGAGCTGAGTGATTTGCACTGGGGTGACGCGGCGGATCTCGGCGAATTAAGGCAAATGGAGAAACTCGCCAAAATCTTGCAGAGTCGTTGGCCTGACGATCAGCAGAATGATTTGATTTGGATGAACATCGGGTATTTGTATGAGGCTTTTAATCAACCTCAGCACGCTGTCCGCATTTATGAAAATATTTCGCAGTCGTCCCAGCATTATGGAACGGCAACACTCGCCAGTGGCATGGCGGAATGGAACGCCCTGCGGCAACAGGAAGCAGCGACTGGAAAAACGATCGACCTCGAAGATCGAAAGCGAGTGAAGCAACAGTTAGCCAAGGGGCTGCGGTTGGTGGAAAAAGATGATTCAGGGTTGATGATCAACCATGTCGACGCGCGGATGACACTGGCTCAAATCGATTTGATTGGTGGGAAGCCTGAAAAGGCCGAGGAATGGTTGACGGTTGAACCGCCAGCTTTGTTGTCATCGATTCGGGTCCGTGAGGATGACGATGACGAACAGAATTTGCTCATTGACGAGGCTGTGGCTCGCCAGTTGTACGATGTTCTGTTTCATGCTCGTAATGAGCAGGGTGATACAAGGGGAGCGACGCGAGCGATTGAAGACTTGGCAGAGTTAGTCGGTGACTCCGGTGAGGAGATGACGACGCGGAGAATATCAATTTTGAAGGCCGCATTCGAAAATTTGAAGCACAAAGACGAGATGCAGAAGGTGGACTTTGATGCCGCCATGGAAATGTCCAATCGCATCATGAAAGATGCCTCCGTCGTGCCCACTGCGACCATTCTTTGGCTTGGTGAATCGTGGGCTCAGGTTGGAGAATCAAGGGGTTCTGTCGAACAAGCTGAAAACGGCGAGTTTGTGAAAGATGCGGCAAGGATGGCAGCAGAATTGTTTGATGCGGCCATCAAGCGAAATGATTTTCCTCAAGAGTCACTGCAAGCAGCTCAACTACGCCGCATTGAATTTTTGAGGCGTTCTGGTGAAGTGATGCAATCGCTCAAGCAGATCGAAGACATACTTGCGAATGAACCCAATGTGTTTAGCCTCCAGATTGCAGCGGCTCAGTGCTTGCAGCACGTGGCGATTGAATACGAGCGGTCGAGTGATTTATTGGCAGCGATTGAGGGGCCCAGCGGTTTTTCGCCCATTTGGGGTTGGGGGAAACTAGTCACAGCACTTCACGCAACGATGTACTCTGCCTCAGGAAAGCCTCGCCACGCGGAACAGTTTGCTTTGGCGCAGTACAACCTTTTCTGGTGTCGGTATCAGTTGGCGTCCCAAATCAAGGATTCGGGCGAGAAGATGCGGCAGGTGGCCGAAGTTGAGACGGCGTTGTCCAGAAGAGTTGGAACGATGGACAAGAAAAGCGATTGGTATCCGAAATACAAAAAATTATTAGACCAAATTTCAGGTAATCAATGAGGCTACTCTGGCCGGATCAATTACCAAAGCCTGGTTTCACGCTGCATTTTGAGCTGGGAACAAAGGGGCGGGATGGCAGGTTGCATCGGTCATAAGAGTTGAATTTCTCGCACTTGGCTCTTTGCCACGTGACAAGGTGCCCAAGGGCAGTAATAAGCTGCAATGGAGTGTAGAATCAGGGCAGCAGTCGAGGCCGCAAGGATGTCTGCTGGTCTGTAACGCCTAAACAAATCAACGATATGTCAGATTCCCCTGAAATGTTTGACCCTTATTGGGAATGGTTGGAAATTCCGCCAGAGGACCAACCGCCTACCTTCTACCGGTTGCTAGGTCTTGATGATTTTGAAGATGACTTAGCGACGATCGATGACGCTGCAAAACAGACGACGGCTTACCTGCATCCCATGGCCGCGGGACCTAACCGCGAGTCCGTGCAAAACCTGTTGAGCGAAGTTGCGAAAGCGCGGCGCACGCTTTTGGGTTCAGATGCAAAGCAGGCATACGACGAGTCTCTGCAAGTTGAGCAATCGACGCCCGAGCCTCCGCCGTTGTCCATGCCACCCGTGGAAGAAAACACCGTTTCACAGAACGAGGCCACGACTTCGGATTCAGCTGACGAGGATCAGGAAGCGGCGGAGCCTCAGCCTTACCGCCCGTTACGAAAAAAATCACTATTGAACGACTGGAGAGTCCACGTGATCTCCGCTTCTGTGTTGTTCCTCGGCGCTATCGGTTTCGTCTATTACAACAACCGCAAAGCGAAACGAGTTGCTTCCGTCGCTGCTACCGTTCCAAAGTCACGGCAAGCGAGCAAATCGAATCGGTCGGTACCCGCACCAAAACGAGACAGTGGTGCCGAATTGCGATCCGCCAATACCAGCAGTGACGCGAGTGATAGTGTCATGCCTCGAGCCCCCAAGAAACCAAAAGCACGTTCCTCTGGGCAGAGCGCGCTTGAGCTAATGTTGGCTCAGGATGGGCTGTCGATGGAATCAGCGAAAGGGCCTGAAAACGCAATGCGTCGGGGTGGTAGTCGGAGTCAAGGTGAGTCGGACAAGAAGCAGGAGGGCAAAGATGAGCTTCCGGAATACAAAGAGATCGATTTGCCAGAGAGTTGGCTCAATGGTTTACAGGTGATCAACAAGTTTGAAATGCCGTTGAATCAAATGTTCAATGACGCCAATCTGAACTCGGGGCTCGTTGCTGCGGGCGGAAAGTTGATGGTGCAGCCCACAAAGCCGCTGGACAAGGTCGCGACGCTTACGCTGAAAGGTAAGTCCGTGGGGCTTGGTGAGACGGTGGCTGTGAAAACAAACATGAACAGTGACACGGCCAAAAATGTCCGCGTCGGCCTTGCGGTCGGTGGCTTGCGTATAATACTCCGTGCCGCATCTCCCTTGGTTGAAGTGAAGATTAACAATGAAAAAGCGGGAGAGCTTGCCAGTGAAAATGGCAAGGGCATCGTGCTAGCCGTGACCCGTGATAGCAAAAATGAAAAGCGATTCCATTGGATCGCGCAATCAGGCAACAAGGCAGTATTTGGCAGCGGGGTTTTTACCCCAGGTCTCAAAAAGACTGCGACCATCGGAGTACTCGCCAAGTGTGGCGAAAAGAAACCCCTGGTCGCAGTTGCCATTAACGAATTCGCCTTTGGCAAACTTGGCAGCAAAGTGGCGTTTAGCGAAACAGAAATGCTGGAAGTTTCGCCCAAACCTAAGTGAGATCATTGCTTTGATGCCACGCTGGTGTTGGCAAGTTGTGGGTGATCACCGCTAGGTGCTATTGGCTCGCTATCGCGTTTTCAATCTTTGGCCATGAGGTCAGTATCGCGGATATCCAAGGCGATGTTTTCTGTGAGATACCCCATGGCAACCGTAATCTTCTAACCCCTCAAGACAATATCAGAACATGAAATACGCAATTTGTAATGAAACGTTTGGTGACTGGCCGCTCGATCGTGCTTTGGCCTACGCACGCGAAGTCGGATATGCCGGCTGGGAGGTGGCTCCTTTCATGTTGACCGATGATATTGGTTCGTTCAGCGCCGGCGAGAGAGATGCCTACCGAAAGCAGGTTGAGGAAGCTGGTTTTGAAATCACGGGGTTGCATTGGCTTCTTGCAAAAACAGAGGGTCTGCACTTAACAACGATGGATGGTGATGTACGGAAACGGACGTCGGATTACATCAGTGATCTTGCGCGGCTGTGTCATGACCTTGGAGGCAAGGTGATGGTGCTCGGCTCGCCGCAGCAACGTAACGTGCCGGATGGTCAGTCGATGGAATCAGCCATGGCGAATGCTGCTGACGTGATAAGTGCCGCCGTGCCAGTGCTGGAAGAATTGGATGTGCAGATCGCGTTGGAGCCGTTAGGGCACGAGGAGGGCAACTTTCTTTTGACTGCGGCCAAAGCACGCGAATTACAGAGAATGGTCGATAGCGAGCAGGTCAAGCTGCATCTGGACGTCAAGGCAATGAGTGATGAGGGAACTCCTGTCCCGCAGATTATCAGAGATAATGCCGATGCCATGATCCATTTTCACGCGAATGATCCGAACCGTCAGGGGCCGGGGATGGGTGACGTCGATTTTGTACCGATCTTTCAAGCTCTTCAGGACATCGGGTACGCCGATTGGGTCAGCGTTGAGGTATTTGATTACGACCCGGGTGTGGAAAAACTGGTAACAGAGAGCATGGAAAATATGCAGAAGGCACGAGCTTCATGTACCTGAGACTCGGTGGCTATTCGGCTGTAGAGCTTGCCTGTGCTTCGCAATATCGTTTGAGCTGATTCAATTCTTTTTGAAGAGCCTGGCAGTTCGATTTACGCATGAAGAATCCCATCAGTGGGATTAGGATTCTGAAGAAGCCTTTCCCGGTCACTGTTGATGCCTGAGTGACACGTGTGCCCTCCGGGACTTCCTCGAATTGGTAGTTGGCTGTCAGGCTGAATGCTTCGCCTTCCATTCGAATGCCGCTTGCGTAGGGCGGTCTGTACCTCGTGACCACCCCGTCGAATGTCATCTTCCGCCCGTGTTCAGTTGTCACTGTGCGGAACGTTGATCCGATTCTGTCAGGCGTGACGTGCAGCATCTCTTCTTCTTGGACAATGCTGCTCCAGTCGGTGGCATGGTCGTTGGTGCGTTCAAATGCCGTTTGAATTGGGCAATCGATAAGAACGCT
>CAXGRW010000426.1:0-5041 GCA_964012125.1 uncultured Rhodopirellula sp. | reverse complement strand
GGTGAGACGAAAAATGTGGCAGGCCAAAAACCTGATCTCGTGGATGCGGCGGCCAGGATGATGGATGAAGCTCACACACCCCATCCAACTTGGAAAGTGCGCGGCAGAGCACGCAGGTGATTGTTCTGCCCTGTGTCGATGTTGGGCTGCTGGTTCACTGGGCAGTTGGTTCACTGGGCAGTTGGTTCACTGGGCAGTTGGTTCACTGGGCAGCTGGTTCGGATGTGTCAGGCTACCGGTTTTTCTGTGGGATGAAGTCCCCGTTGGTTTGGAGTGAAGCTGTAGATGGCTAGACAGGAACAGGACCGAGAAGATCTGTTAAGAGACGGAAAACAGATGTTGTTGAGGGCGGAGTGCGCGATTGATGACGTTGTCGTTGTGGTCGGTTTTCGATCGCAGGGGCAAGTCAGTATCTATGTCGGCCCAGATCCCGTTTTCCAGTTCAATAGCTCATCGGAGTTGCGGCGGGTGTTTTTTAATGGGAAGCGTTATGCGGCAATTCAGGGTAGACTGTGCGAGTTAACGAGGCCGGTATCGAGCGACAGAGTACGTTTCTCACCGCAGGCCATTCTCGCCAATGTTGAAACTGAGATAATGGCGGCTCTTGAATCTAATTTGGCCCGGATTCAGATCGCACTTGAGTCTCCTGAAACAGAATGGAGATTAGCGGGTGGTGAGTTTTTGAATTTCCAAAGTCAATTGTCAGAGTGGCTTGGAATCGTGCTTGCCAGCGTGAAGATTGCTGAAACGCCAAATGTCTGATTCGTTCGCGATGTGCTTGTTTTTTAACTATGTCGGAACAGCGTTTATGATTGAAAGAGTAAAGATGAAGTCATTTGTTTTGATTGCTGTCGTTGTGTTTGCGGGCGTGTTCACGACTAGCCTGCGTGGTGCCGAGACCAGTGATAGAAAGCCCAATATCATTTACGTGATGCTTGATGATGCCGGGTACGGTGATTTCAGTGCATTCGGTTCGCCGCATGTCAAAACACCCAGTTTTGATCGTATCTGTTCTGAGGGAATGAAGTTTACAGATCACTATTCGGGTTCTGCCGTTTGCGCACCAACCCGATGCGTCTTAATGACTGGGTTGCACACTGGGCATTGTCGACGCCGGGATAACACGGCAAAGGCATTGGTGCAAAAACTGAGTGCGACGAATGGTCGACCGCTCGTGTTCTTGGAAGATGACGATGTGACGGTGGCTGAGTCGCTACACAGCGCTGGTTACTACACCGCAGGTGTAGGCAAGTGGGGACTCGGCAACCCTGGATCCACGGGAGTCCCTGAGAAACAGGGGTTTGATTACTGGTACGGGTATTTAGATCAGGTGCATGCTCATGATCACTTTCCCGATGAAATTTGGGATGGTGGAAAGATGGTTTCTCTACCCGGAAACAAGGGTGGGAAGAAAGAGACCTATATTCCCTATGAGCAAGAAGCAAAAGCTTTACAGTTGATACGCGAGCATCGGAACGAACCTTTTTTCCTTTACCTTGCTGTCACTCCGCCACACGGTGCCTATATCATCCCCACGGATGACCCTGCTTTTGCTATGTACGAAGGGATTCCCGGGGGGACTCAAGTGCAACACTATGCAGCGATGGTGACCCGAACGGATCAGACCATTGGCAAAGTGATGGATTTATTGAAGGAGCTGGGGATTGATGATGACACGATTGTTTTCTACACGTCTGACAATGGTCCCAATCCGCCTTTTGCCAAGGCAATTGATAGCGCCGGGGGATTGCGAGGAGTGAAACGAATGCTTTATGAGGGAGGCATTCGTGCGGCCATGGGAGTCAGGTGGCCGGGGCATATTCCAGCGGGAAAGGAAAGTGATTTCGTTTGGGATATGCGAGATGTTTTTCCCACGCTTTGTGATTTGGCTGGTACTGAAATCCCCAACCATCTTGATGGGATGTCTGTTGTGCCAACCTTGATGGGCAAAACACAACGCCCTCGACAGATGCACTACTGGGAAATTCATTCGCCGTTTCAGCAGGCTGTCAGGTTTGGTGATTGGAAAGCGATTCGATTCGGTACAGAAGAGCCGTTGGAGTTGTATGATCTGAACAAGGATCGGCGTGAAACGCAAAACGTTGCGAAAAGTAATCCTGCTACGGTCCGGAAAATTGAGGCGTTTCTGGATTCGGCCCGAACTGATTCCCCCTATTTTCCTGCCAAAGCCAAGCGTGTCGTCCGACGAAAAAAGAAGAACAAGTAGTCGTCGCCGCGTTTCTGTAACCAAAAAAATTGAGAGCCGATTTTAGATGCTTCTACGTTCAATGTCTGTTGCTGGGCTGGTTTTTCTTAACATCATCGTTGTGATGTTCAGCAGTGTCACCAAGGCTGCGGAGGTGAGTCGCCCGAATATCGTGGTGATCATGCCCGACGATCAAGGTTATGGCGATCACGGAGTCACTGGTAATTCAGTCATTCGAACACCCAATATTGATGCATTGGCTCAGGACAGTGCATCCATGTCAGACTTTTATGTTTGCCCAGTGTGCTCGCCAACTCGTGCGTCCTTGATGACCGGAAGGTATCACTATCGAACACGTGTTGTTGATACCTTCAAGGGGCGATCGATGATGGAGCCCGAGGAGGTAACTGTTGCCGAGGTTCTTCAGAACGCCGGTTATGCCACGGGAATATTTGGTAAGTGGCATTTGGGTGACAACTATCCGCTGCGACCTGATGATCAGGGGTTTGATGAGTCTTACATCCATCGAGGTGGTGGTTTGGCCCAACCATCGGAACCGATTGAAAATAACAGGCGATATACGAACCCAATTCTTTTTGAAAATGGCAAGCAAATCGAGACGGAGGGTTACTGCACCGATCTGTACTTTGATGCGGCAATCCGGTTCATTGATCGTTGTAAGCAGGAGGGGAAACCGTTCTTTGTCTACTTGCCGACAAACGCGCCGCATGGGCCCTATCACGATGTACCGCAAGAGCTTTATGAGTACTACAAGACCGTCGACCTGAAATCCATCATGGTGGGCAAGAGGGGAAACGTTGATCAGTTGGCAAGGATTGCGGCCATGATTGAAAACGTAGATCAGAACATCGGAAAGCTGGACCTGCACCTGAAAGAGCAAGGTCTGTTTGATAACACGATGGTTGTCTATCTAGTTGACAATGGCCCAAACTCAATGCGTTTTGCTGGTCCGTTTCGAGGTATGAAGGCGACTGTACATGAAGGTGGTATTCGCAGTCCCTTCTTTGTGCGATGGCCTAAGCGTCTCCGTCCAGGAACTGTCAGTGACCGAATCGCGGCGCATATCGACTTGTTGCCTACCATCGCTGATGCAGCCGGGGTCAAGGTTCCAGGCAATGCAAATGTGGATGGGCGTAGTCTGCTGCCCTTGTTAGAAGGAAAAAGTCCTGACTGGCCTGATCGTCACATTGTGCTGCAGGTGCACCGCGGTGATGAACCCGTTCGATACCACCACATGGCAGTGCGAAATCAACGTTGGAAATTGGTGCACCCAAGTGGATTTGGCCAAGAAAAAATGCCAGAGGGAGTTCCGTTTGAACTTTACGACATGGCATCTGATCAGGCAGAGAAAGTCAACTTAGCAGAGTCAAAGCCCGAAAAACTCGAGGCGATGTTAAAGGCCTATGATGTGTGGTTCGACGATGTCTCAAATACCCGGACTGATAATTATGATCCGCCGCGAATGGTGATCGGCTCCGACAATGAATTAGTGAGTGCATTGACACTGCAGGATTGGCGGGTCAGCGATTCCGCAGGATGGGGCGAATCTGGCGTCTGGCTGGTGAACGTAGAACGCCCTGCTACGTTTGATGCCGAATTGGTATACAGCCAGCCTGTCGGTCCTATGGAGTTGAGCTTGTCGATCGGGAGCGTGACACGGAAGGCGACTCTCGGGGAAGGTCAAACACGACTTGTGATTTCGGATATTTCGGTGCCACAAGGTGATGCTGAGATCCGAGTTCGGTCTTCCATCAAAGGACGCAAAGGTGACCCGTACCATGTCATTCTGTCTCGTGTTGATTGATTTCGAGCTTGCGGATTCAGTCGTAATCTGAATTCTGTATGTTTTGTCCGCATCTGCCTGCCTAGCGAACTTTCTGCGTTTGCGACCCGGCAGCGCATTGATTCTGGCAGCTCTGTAGTCGACACTATTGCCGAAACCCACCCAAACATAGCGTGGTCCGAGGGAGCTGTTCCGTCGAGACGTTCGCTTTTAATTTCACTCCTACTTTGAAATAGCACCATGAAGAACTTGCTCGCTATTCTCGTCTGCGTTGCTTTCCTTGCCAGCAGTGCTCAGGCTCAACGTGTTACAGATTTTGACGCGATCAAACTGTATACCTTTAAAAACAAGTCTGGCATGCAGGTGAAGATTACCAATTATGGCGCGATTGTGACCGCCATTCTTGTGCCGGATCGGGATGGGAAACTGGGGGATATTACCCTCGGTTACAATCGAGTCGAGGATTATATCAACGCGGTTGATAAACCATATTTTGGAGCAATCGTTGGCCGTTATGGTAATCGGATTGCAAATGGTGAATTCACCATCGATGGCGAAACTTATTCGCTTGCTACGAACAATGGACCAAATCACCTGCATGGTGGAGTCATCGGATTTGACAAGGTTGTTTGGGATGCCAAGTTGGTGGGTGGTGAGGGCTGGTCTGGTCTGCAACTGAGCTATTTGGCCAAGGACAAAGAAGAAGGGTATCCCGGTAACTTGTCAATCAAAGTGACCTATAAGCTGACCGATGCAAATGAGTTGGTCGTTGATTACTTGGCAACAACTGACAAAGCAACGCCTGTCAATTTGACCCAGCATTCCTACTTCAACCTCAAGGGCGAAGGTGAAGGAGATATTCTTGATCACGAACTCATGATCAATGCAGCCAAGTATACTCCTGTTGATTCCACTTCGATTCCCACTGGTGAGGTGAAAGCTGTGGCGGGTACACCGTTCGATTTCACTGTCGCGAAATCAATTGGACGTGACATTGGAAAAAAGGATGAACAGTTGGAGTTTGGACTCGG
>CAXGRW010000425.1:0-5051 GCA_964012125.1 uncultured Rhodopirellula sp. | reverse complement strand
CATGCCGCCGCCGCCCATGCCGCCCATGCCGCCGCCACCCATGCCGCCCATGCCGCCCATCATTCCCTGAGCGAGAATAGGTACGCTGGCAAACGCTTTGGGCAGACGCAACTCGACTGGCTTGTCTGTCAGATTTCGGATTAGGACATTGGCCTTAGTCGCATTCTGCGGAATGATCTTGACCTCTATTTGGCCAGCATCCATTGCCTCGAACAGACCGGCTTGAATGGCATTCTCTTCGGCCTCACGCTCGGCAAGAGCGATCGTGGGCAATGCCAACACGGAAAGAGACACAGCAGACAGTAAATAGCGACGGGAAAGGATGCTCACGTAAACGTTCCTTGAGAAGTGTTCGCCTCGTCATACACTCGATGATCAGCGGATGACAAATGATTTGGTACCGAATCGAGCAGTCGAAAACACGCGTTTCCGGGCTCGAATCACAAAAACGGATGCGGCGGGTCTGCTCAGCCTCCAACAGGTGCATCGGCATTAAGTTTGCCGACGGCGCAACTGATTCCCCAGGGGCGTAACAGACTTCCGTTCACTCCATATGATACTCGCCGGAAAGCTGCAGACCAAGGAGAAACGGAAAATGGCGGCAAACAGTGCGTAATCTGGGCAATTTCTGCGTTCTCACTGTGACGATCCCTCTTTTCCACAAGCGCAAACTGGCGTGATTGGCAAAACCGGCATATTCTACATCCGCGACGTCTGAGGTTTTTGCAGCGTTCCTGCACCTCAGGAATCCAGCTTATCGGCCCTTCATCGATCACCGTGTTGGGTTCGAAATCCCCGCCAAATCGACCATTCTTGCGTCGAACTCCGAGTCGTCACACCGTTTTCCCGAGCAACTCCCATTTTTACCCAACGAAATGCGATGCAACCTTTGTCCTCGCCACGGACCTTGTCCCTCGGCATTTTGCTGCTATTTGCTGCCGTTCCATTATCAGAAGTGAACGCCGCAACGACACCAGAGAAGTCAGGTGAACAGCATGAAGCCCCAACGCGTCCTGCGACCGACGAAAGACAACCAACTTCATCTGATACGGTGAGCAGCGTTACCGAGCCAACGAAAGGCACGGAGAATACAGCCAAGGCATCAGACAAGCTCGCCCCGGCAAAGACCGATTCGACCTGCCAAGAACCTGCGACTCCGACACCGGAGGCCCCCTCCTCAATCACGCAGCCAAGACGCAATGTTCTTTTCATCATGGTTGATGACTTGCGTCCGCAACTGGGCTGTTTTGGGAAGTCGTCCATGCACTCGCCCCACATTGATGAACTGGCCAAACGTGGACGTCTCTTTGAAAGGGCTTACTGCATGGTGCCCACTTGCGGTGCCAGTCGAGCCTCCATGATGTCTGGGCTACGTCCCCATGCCCGTCGTTTCGTTTCTTACACGGCACGGGCGGATGAGGATGCACCTGGCTTCACCACTATGAACCAACACTTCAAGAACAACGGGTACCGAACCATCAGCCTCGGAAAGATTTTCCATTTCCCAGATGACTCGGTCGCCGGCTGGAGCGAAAAACCGTGGCGCCCCACTGCTTCCAATTACCGCAACAAAAAAGCTGAAAAGAGAGCGATCGCCGAACACCGAAAAAAATACCCCAAGCGTCTCAAAGTACGTGGGATGCCGTACGAAGCATCTGACGCCAAGGAATCGGAATACAGTGATCACCAAATCGCAACCCGTGCGATTGAACACCTCGAAGAACTGCAGGACGCTGACTCACCATTCTTCCTGGCTGTTGGCTTCTTCAAGCCACACCTGCCATTCTGTGCCCCTCAAAAGTACTGGGATCTTTACGACTTTGATTCCATCAAAGTGCCGGATAACTATCGCAAACCGCCAGAGGCTCCCAAGGGTGCGATTCACCAGTCATCGGAACTTCGCAGCTATGCAACCATTCCTCCCAAAGGCGGTGTTTCGACCTCTCAAGCACGCAAACTGATTCACGGATACTACGCATGCGTTAGCTTCATCGACCAACAGATTGGCCGCCTGATGAAGACGTTGGAGGAAACGGGACTCTCGGACAACACCGTGATCATTCTCTGCGGCGATCATGGCTGGCAACTTGGTGACCATGGCATGTGGAACAAACACTCTTGCTTTGAAACCTCCATGCATACGCCTCTGATCGTATCCGTCCCTGGTGAAAAACATGCCAGCGCACAAAACGGTCGCATTGCCGCCCTGACGGAACTTATCGACATCTATCCTTCCGTATGTGAACTGACAGGCCTCCCCAAACCAACTCACCTGCAAGGAACCAGCTTTGTTCCACTGCTGAACAATCCCGATCTAGCCGGGAAACCCCAAGCAGTTGGCCGCTATCGGTCAGGGGACACCATTCGCACAGATCAATTCCGACTGAGCGAATTCAGATCCGGCAACGGGGCGGGCAATACCATCGGCAGCATGCTTTACGATCATCGCACTGACCCAGACGAGAACCTGAACATTGCAGACCGTGATGACCAGCAATCCACTGTCGAGGCCCTCACAAAGAAATTGCGAACAACCACACCAAAGCCGAAAGATTAGAAAACTCCGCTCGTCGCGGGGAATCAATGCAGGTACGAACCAAGTGGATAGAAAACAGATATACCAAAATCTGAGGCTGGAACCCGCCGCGACTGAGACCATGGCATCGAATAACTATGCCGTGTGTAACCGCAAAACCCTGAATCTGCCGCATCAGCGTCCAGCGGTATCAATTTTGTTTATCATCTAGGGGTAATATCGACCGCTGAATCGACCGCTCCATCGCAAGGCAGCGTTAGCTTGGCCGCCGCCCCGCCAAATATTCAGCCTTTTTCTTATTCAACCGTAATCTCGATCACTGGTCCTACACGTGCTCAACAACGTCTTACTGAAAATGGCCATCAGCAACACCACCAGCATCCGCAATCCAAGTTCATTGAAACGCCGCAGTGTTGCTGCCTCCAGCCTGGCACTGATCTGCTTACTGACATGTTTCCATACAGAGACATCAGCGCAGTCGCGTCGTGACCCCATGCGATTGACCCATGGCCCAATGCTGGGCATGTCCACCTCGAACTCGGTACGCGTCTGGGGTCGCACCTCCGAACCGGGTGCCTTCTTTGTTCGGTACGGCACATCCGCTGACAACTTGAACCAGCAAAGCAAATCGAAACTGACCACGATCGAGCACGACAATACTGGGATCATTGTCTTAGAGGATCTGAAAGCGGACACCGTGTATCACTATCAGGTTTTTGTGAACGATCTGCCGCATGGTCTTCCCGGTCACTTCCGTACTCTGCCCAGTGCGAAGGAATCCCGAAATGACGAGCACAATCCTAAAGGGCTTTTCAACTTTCGCTTTCAGATTGGATCCTGCGCCAATCAGAACCCGATGCACGGTGGCGGACATCGCGCGACCACCTACGAACATCTCAACGCTGACTGGGCAGACAAAGTCCACTTTCACATCATGAACGGAGACTGGTTGTACGAGGAATTGCGTACTTATCCGGTCGAAGCGTGGCGTTTATCAATGGGCCTCACAGCTCTGCCACTCCCCGTCAAAATCATGCCCACCGTCGTTGGTGTTTGGGAGAACTACAAGCTGTACCTGAGCCGAGGCGTCGAACTCGCCAAATGGCATCGCAACGTTCCCAGCTACTTCACTTTCGATGACCATGAACTTGTCAATGACATTTGGGGTGCAGGTGAAAAAGGGAAGCGTCATCGACGTACTGTGTTTCGCGATATTGGGACCTACGCGTGGCACGACTACCTTGGCTGGGCCAATCCAATGGAGCACAAGCACCCCATTCATTTTGGAAAAGCTGCCATGAAGGCTGGCAGCGATATTCTGCATGACCCCAATGCCGATTTTACAAAATTGCCCCTGCAGGAAATGCTGAATTTACATGTCCACTGGGGCACCCCCGAGGCCGGTGTCAACGACATGAAATATGACAACGATGAGGGAAACAAGAATTCCTACGTCTACGACATTGTCGAAGTCATTGATGCTCATAATCTTCGTGTGCACATGCCAGCCAAAGTCGACGACGAAAGCATCAGCTATTCAATCGGGCGACGGAGCTACGGAAAGTTTCGGGTTTCCAATTGTGAGTTTTACCTCATCGACACCCGAGGCGATCGAGACATGCATGATGTCAGCAATCGTGGCAAGAAAGGAGCCTCGATGTTGGGCAAGCCCCAACGTGACTGGTTGCTGAGATCAATGAAGAGCAGTGATGCTGACTTTTTCTTTGTGATTTCAACGGTACCCTTCATGATTCCTCACAGTGGTGCGGGTGGTTTCGAAGCCGATGCAGCAAACAAAGAAGAAGCTTGGACAGGATTCTTTGATGAACGTGAAATGCTGATCAACGAATGGGACAAACTGGGTAAGAAAGTCTTTGTGATGACGGGTGACCTGCACAATAGCTTTGCCATCAAGGTTACCGACAATATCTGGGAATTCTGCTGCGGACCTCACAACAGCGTCAATCACGTTCCCGTCAACGACGAAAGTGATCGACCCGCCACCGGAAAATTCAAGTTCGGTCCCCGAGAATGTGACATCCGCTGGAGCAGTTACATTCTTCCAGACCTTCCACGACTGCAGCGTCTGTACCCGCACTTTTGTGTCGTTCAAGTGAACAACGTGTTCAATATGCCCAAGCAACTTGGCGGCAAACGACTCGTTGCCTACCCGCACCCTCAAGTCATCTTTCAGTACTTTGACGGTCGAACGGGAGAACTCGCCTACGCCGAGTCAATTACTGTCGACCACTGACGTCGATCGCTGAAGTTGCTCGCTGAAGTTGCTCGCTGACGCCTACCACTGACGTTCACAAGTGACGCCAGCGTCCCGGGTCGCCCATCATCTCGTCACTCCACCCCGCTTCTCACTCCCCGATCGCCTGAAGCGGGCCTGGCTAATGCTAGCTACGCCAACTCGTAGCCGAGTTCGTGAGCATCCGTCGGTGGCAAAAACCGAAACCAGACAACGCGAACAACTTCTCAGCCCGTCGGCAATGCTTCGCTGGTGACAATC
>CAXGRW010000424.1:0-5061 GCA_964012125.1 uncultured Rhodopirellula sp. | reverse complement strand
AGCACCATGGTGAGCGAAAACTAACCAACGAAGCAATCAGCAATAACAACGTAATTTCCCGAGAACGACATGCAGCTGTTTCGAATCACCTTATTCATTAATCTGCTCAGCCTATCGCTCTGTGGAAATGAAACGTTCCAGCCGTACAAGACATCCAGTGATGTGCCCCAAAATGCACTGGATCTTTGGGCCGAGTATGACGCCCGCGCAGAACCGCTTGATGTACAAGTCATCAAGGAATGGAAAATGGATGGGATCGTGACGCGATACGTGACGTTTAGAGTCGGCACGTTCAAGGGAGCTGCGTCCCGAATCGCCGCGTACTATTCATTTCCAGACAACGGAAAAAAGAACGCCGCCTTTGTCTGGAGCCATGGTGGCGGACAGCGAGCCGAACGCAACCGTGGTCGATATTTCGCAGGCCAAGGATTCGCAACTATCGACATCAATTGGCTGGGGCGACCGATGGAAAGTGATATCAAGACCAATACTGATTGGGGAAAGGTTGATCCGACGCAAGGGCCGCGATTCTATTCGAAGGCATTGCGCAAAGGATGGAAACGAAACTTGCAGCCAGATGAGTTTTCGATCGATCCAGTTCCCAGCCCTCGGAACGCAAATTGGTTTTTATTGGCAGTGGCGGCACGCCGAGCCATCACTTTCCTCGAAAAACAAGCCGAAGTTGACGCGTCAAAAATTGGCTTCTCAGGATTCTCGATGGGTGGGATGATCACAGCGTTAACAGCCACTGACGCACGCCTGAAAGCGGTGGTTCCTTTTGTTGGAGGTACCGGTTTCAAACACATCAATTTTCCGGGGGGCATCCGCGGCAGCAGCCTCAAAGTACATTTCAAAGACCCTGATCTCTACAGCAAGACGATCGACGCAAGTGCCTATTGGCCGTTTGTCAAATGTCCGGTCATGTTCATCAGCTCATCGAACGACTTCCATTCTGCGTTCGATCGCATCTATCAATCCATGGCTCTTCTGAAGCACCCCAACTGGCGAGTCAGCACCAACATGCACCAAAACCATGGCCCTGGACTGGAGCAATGGGTGCTGCTGAATCAGTGGTTTGATCAGTACCTCAAGGGAATTGATCAGAATATTCCCATCACCCCTCCATCTACTTTTACCGTCCGTGGTAACACCGCAACTTTCACAGTCACACCAGCGAACTCAGAAAGATTATTAACAACAGAAATTTACTACAGCCACGATCCAAACAGTCGCACACGGTTCTGGAAGCGTGCAGACGGGGAACCCAAGAATGGAACTTGGTCGGCCGAACTTCCTGTGCATGAAAACCTGCCGGTCTACGTGTTCGCACTATGTCGATACCGATTGCAAAATCCTGTGCAACTCGAACGGGAAGAAACCTCAACCTTTTCCTTGAACTCACTCGAGCAGTCTATGGTCCCGAAAACCATCGACCTGAAACGACTGGCTCAACTTCCGAAAACTCGTGCTGTATTCGAGGACTTCAAACAGGGAACCCGGGACTGGCACAGTCGGGATCAGCGCAGCATCAAAACTTACATGTTTCAGAATCCGGATCTTGATCGCTCCAATAACAATCAACTGTCAATCAAAATCAATCCCCAAGGGAAACGACTGGCACTACGCCTGAACGCCGGCAGCAAATTCTTGAGCCAGGAAAACAACCTGGGTGACTTTGTTTACAGCAAACGAATCGACGGCGAGCGACCGCAGGAAATCGTGATCACTCGTCGTGACTTCAAACATCAAGAGGGCAAAACACTGGAATGGGCAAAGATTGCTACCTTCGAGGTCACTTTGATTGATCGCGAAACAAACCAGAAGGTCATTCTGACTTCGAAACCGGGTCAGGAATTCATTGAATCGATCAATTTGACAAAGACCGAACCTAACTGAGGTGCCGTTGTTCAGGTTGAAAACCATACGTCTCGCACGTCTAATACCTGCCGAGGTCTGGTGCTTTTCTCCTGAACAAATCACCAAACATTCAGAAACAATCCTATAAGACATGCACCGCCTGTTCATTCTTCTACCGTTGCTGTTCCCTTATTGGCTTGGTCAAAGTGCTAGTCATTGCGCTGCACAATCTCCGAGTCCTATCGCTGGTAATGCCCCGCTAACAAATAAGCTCGTTAACGGACTGCTCAAGGCCCACTGCTCAGACTGCCATTCAGGGTCGGAATCCTCCGGTGACTTCACTCTCGAGAGCTTAAGTAACAAAGAAGAAACGGCTTCTGAAAAATGGGGGCACGTTTTCCATGTTTTGGTAACCAACCAAATGCCCCCGAGCCAAGCCGACTCGTTCAGCATTACAGACAAAAAAGCCTTGGTGCATTGGCTCGAAAAACAACTTCAAGGCACTGACATCATCCGGGAATGGCGTCAAAAGATGCTCTATCCGGAATATGGTAATTATGTTGACCACACATCCTTGTTCGATGGATCGGTGAGCGAATTCGCTTGGTCACCGTCGCGGCTTTGGAAAAAAAGCCCCACCATGTTTGACTCGATGACGAATCGCGGCATGGGTTTCCGCGCCGGCCAGAATGGTGCCCCTAGCAGTGAACTGAACAAGTTAAAGCAACCCTTCACGATTGAAGACAAAGCCGGGCTGAAAGATTTTGCCGCGATCACCATGGCTGATTCTGCAACACTTTCGACAATGCTCCGCAATGCCGAAACCCTGGTCGATCGCCACCTGGCACAAGCCTTGCACGAAATACGCATTGCAAGTGAGGGGCCAATCCCTGAGGACCAGTTACCCAAAGACAAAAAGGGGAATCCCATCAGGCCTCGTTTTCCGGCAACTCCCCCGGAATTCAAAGTGATTCTGTTGAGCAGTACTGCTGCTACTGAACCACAAATTAAAAACGCGATCACTCGCATGTTCCAGTGGGTTATCGAGCGTGATCCGACGAAAGCAGAGATTGAGAAATACAGTCAACTATGCCGGGAATGCACCACAAAAGGCGGAAACGCAGAAGGGCTGCGCACGACCCTGCTCGCGATCGCAGTAAGTCCGCCTGCCGTCTACCGCACAGAATTGGGACAAGGGCCTGCGGATGAGCATGGTCGTCGCATCTTGTCACCTGCGAACCTTGCATTTTCCATTGCATACGCACTGACCGACGAAAAACCAGACAACGCACTTATCTCATCAGCGATCAGCGGCAAGCTCAAGACATCGGAAGATGTCAGGCGTGAAGTGGAACGGTACTGGGATGATTCAACGATTCCGAAACCACGTATCCTGCGATTCTTCCACGAGTTTTTCGGCTACAACGCTGCACCGGGAGTATTCAAAGACACCGCTCGATTTGGAAAAGATTATCGCAAGGTTCCAGAGCGACTTGTCGAGGACGCAGACACCCTGGTGATGCATCACGTGAAGCAAGACAAGAACGTCCTCGCAGAACTCTTAACAACCGATCAGTACTTTGTCTCCCACTCTGGTGACAATGATCAGGAACGCGAAATCCACGACGCCTTGCAGGAATTCTACGACTACTACAAGGGCAAGCCATGGCGTGACTTCCCCTATAAAGTCCCTGAAGAACACATGTCACGCGTCCGAACCATTCACAAGATTTTCCGGCATGCCAACGGTAACGTAACGAAACGATGGATGAAGTATCTGGAGCAATGTGACGTCGCTGGCATCAGCCACATGCCACTCGGCGGCACGCGATCGAGTGGGCGGGATTACATCCACACCTATAATCTCGATGAAAAATCATTCAGCTTCCCCGTAACACAACCGTTTTCGCTGGCACCAGAAAAACGCATCGGGATTTTGATGCATCCAGCGTGGTTAATCGCACACTCATTGAACCTTGACAACGACCCGGTCCGGCGTGGCAAATGGATCCGTGAACGCTTACTGGCCGATACCATCCCCGAATTACCCATCACGGTAGATGCATCCATTCCCGAGGACCACCACAAGACGCTTCGCGAAAGGTTCACCGTCACACGTCATGAAGATTGCTGGCGATGCCATGTCAAAATGAATCCACTCGGCATGCCGTTTGAGTCGTTTGATGATTTTGGGAGACATCGCAAGAACGAAAAGCTGATTGCCAAAGGCGAAACCAAACCCGTTGATTCAACAGGAGAGCTGGTGGGAACAGGTGATGGTGAACTCGATGGCGACGTCTCAAACCCGCTGGACCTGATGCATCGATTGGCAAAGTCAACTCGCGTCCGACAATCGTTTGTGCGACACGCATTCCGCTACTGGATGGGTCGCAATGAGATGCCAAGTGACTCCCAAACACTGATCAATGCGGACAGAGCCTATGAACAGTCTGGTGGCAGTTTTCGTGCCTTGGTAGTTTCTCTGCTCACGTCTGACTCATTTTTGTATCGCAAGTCACTACCGCAACAGCAAACTGCGGTTGCATCTTCCAAGAACGTTCCGTCCCTGGCATCGCAACTACGTAAGCAACAGCAATAAATGATGAACAGCACACGAAGACAGTTCCTGAGAACAACAGCATTCGGCTCAAGCAGCTTGTTACTGCAACCGATGCTGCAGCGTTTCAAGCTCGAAGCAGCAGGAATCGAGCGTTCAAAAATGCCGCATCGATTCGTGTTTGTAATGAAATCAAGTGGCATCATTCCTGAAAGGCTTGAACCGCCAACGCTCAAGGCTTCAATCGATGACAGGTCATCGATGGTCAACGAATCACTGGCTGGGCACGATCTTCCTGCCACATTGAAGCCACTGGAACCGTTCAAAGATCAAGTGGCGATCGTTCAAGGACTTTCTGGAAAGATGTGCCGCCCGGGTCACTCCAGTTGGTTCGGTGCGATGGGTGTCTACAAGACAGGTGGCGAGCACAACTCGGGCGTACTGTTGCGAGCCACTGCTGATGCCGAGCTGGCTCGATTATTTCCGTCTCCATTTCAACACGTTGGCCTCGCACTCCGCGGCAAGGTGATGAGCAAGGAAATCGAAGGCACACTTTATCCGGGAATCACAGCGGTCGCTCCGGGAAGGGAATTACCATTTCAAGCGAGCCCGGACATTGCCTATCAGCAGCTTTTCGGTAGCGCACT
>CAXGRW010000423.1:0-5073 GCA_964012125.1 uncultured Rhodopirellula sp. | reverse complement strand
TATTACGGTGTCGAATATCAGATCATTGACGATGGCCCAACCGCTTCCACCAAAGGATCAACAGCTGCGATCTATGACTTATCAGGTCCAATCGCCCCAAAGAATCTGAATCCAATCGGCAAATGGAACACAGCAAAAATCGTTGCCAATGGCCCGATTTTGCGACACTACCTCAATGGTGATTTGATATCCGAAATCACTACCCTTGGTCCTGTTTGGGATTCCAGCCTTGCAGTCAGTAAATTTTGGGGGCTGGAAAATTTTGGTCGCCCAGTCGCCGGTGATCGAATCATGCTTACCGACCATGGTGGTAAAGCTGCCTACCGGAACTTTCGCTTCGCCGAAATTAAAACACCCAGCCCCCCCATAACAGAGTCGTCGACAGGGCCCTTCCTGGCCAATGGAATGAGAAACAGTTGGGCAGACCAAAGTTCAATCGTACTTTGGACACGAACAACGCGTCACGAACAGATGAACAAAGATGGACAACTATTTCGAACGTTATCGTCAAAAGATGCTTCAAAGCTTTCCATGAACACAGATGCTGAGCAGATTCTCGCTGCTCAACTACCGCAAGGTGCCATCTTAGATGACATGTTTGGTGCGTGCCCGGGACAACAAGGCGAAGTACGCTTAATCTATTTTCCAAAACTTCAACGTCGAGCACTCAAGAGCACACCGTGGAAACAAACGGTTGCCTCAAACGACTTCACCACCCAATGGCAACTGAACGATCTAAAACCGGGAACACGTTACGCCGCTATCGTTGAGGCTCGCGTTTCTGCTGGACAACCACCCACCGCCGTGATTCGCGGAGGCTTTGAAACCGCACCGGCAACGGATGCAAAGAAAAACATCAAATTCTGCATGACCACTTGTCATGATTTTATTCGACGCGATGACGGACTCCAGGGACATAAAATTTATCCCGCGATGACAAATATCAATCCTGATTTTGTCGTACACGCCGGGGACATTGAATATTACGACAAGCCAGATCCCTGGGCGATGACACTGGAACTGATGCGTTTCAAATGGGGACGAATCTTTGCCCTACCCAGCAACCGTCAGTTTTACCAAAACACGACCAGCTACTTTCTGAAAGATGATCACGACACCCTTAAGAACGACTGTTCTCCTGGGCAAAAGTATGGCTCGGTAAGTTTTGAACAGGGAGTAAAGTTATTCAATCAAGAACAATTCCCAACCCATGACCCACGCTACCAAACCGTACGTTGGGGGAAAGATCTTCAAGTCTGGTTCCTTGAAGGTCGTGATTTCCGAAGCCCCAATCAAATGGCTGATGGGCCCGAAAAAACAGTTTTGGGTAAGAAACAGAAAGAATGGCTTTTCAAAACCCTTGATGCCTCAGAGGCAAAATTCAAACTGGTATTCAGTCCCACACCAATCGTTGGTCCCGATCGAAAGAACAAAAAAGACAATCACGCCAACAAAATCTTTGCCCATGAGGGACAAGAGCTTCGTGACAGATTATCGCAGTACAAGGATCTAATAGTGCTTTGCGGTGATCGTCATTGGCAATACGCATCCCGTGATGAAGATTCTGACCTCTGGGAATTCGGATGTGGTCCAGGGAGCGAAAAGCACCAACTCGGCTGGAATCCCAAGGACAAGCGACCTGTTCATCAGTTTCTTCGTGTCGCTGGTGGATTTCTTTCAGGAGAAATCAAGTACACCAAAAAGCGATCGCAACTCACATTGCAGCATCGCAAAGTAAATGGCGACATCGTAAGCGAATTTCAGTTTCCGGTAGAGCAAACCGAGATCAAGTCCGAAGATTGAGAATGCACGGACCACGGCTTGATTCACGCCTCATTTTGCATGCTGCTGAATCATCTGCATCAAGTCAGCAGAAGGCTGATTCAGTGTCATTACTTGCGCTGGACCAGCTGGATTCTTTCGGTCTCGCACAATCACGATCACTTCCTGATCATTGGTTGAAGCCGCAGCAGCGGAAAGAATTTCACTTGGTGTGACACGAGGTGATGCACTCGATGCATTGCCTCCGTTTGTTGTGACACTGGAAGTCACACCACTGCTTGGAGCTTGTTGCTGCAATGACGCAAGCCGTGCCTGAGGGGCCTGAGCACGCTTGTAAATCGTCGATAGACCTGCTTTGTCAAGTTGCCACCTTACAGATCCCGGTCCAGCATAAATTCCGACATCACCTTCGTAGTCAGCGGCATTACAAACACCGATCAATCTGCCTGCCTCATCAAACAGACCACCACCGCTTCGACCATCAATGGGTGCGCCAGCTATCTCGAGGTTGGAAACTCCCAAATGCTGATCATACTTATCAACACCGGTAATTCTTGTGTCACGGCGTGAAGGATCAGCGCCTCTATCACAACCAAAACTGAATGCTGTTTGACCGGCACGCACTCGTTCCTGCGGATGAATCATTTGGACTGGCTGCATCTGAAACCCTGGACGAATCGCAACAAGTGCAACATCATGCGTGTCAGCATCGTAGTCCAGTAATTCGCCAGCAACGGTCTGAGTCTGCCCGCCAACATAAAGGTCGACTTCAATCTTTCCTTGCCCCTTGTTTTCCCGGAACAGATGCCCACATGTTAAAACCAATGCTTGTTCACCGTTGGTATCAATCACGGTACCGGTACCAGCACCATACCCATGTCCATCATGGACGCGAAGACGAACTGTTGCCGCGCGGGCAATTTCAATCGCTTGTGCAAGTGACACCGTTGGCAACGCTTCGCTAATTGCAGAGGCTGGGCTGACACTTGCTGATGTTCCGCCAGCCAGTGGTGCAAGTCGAGTCGCTGGTGCGGCAATGTTTTGAAAGGAGGGATCCGTTGCCCGAGTGGGAATCCGAGGTCCCGATGGATTGCTTGCTAACGCCGCCTGCAAAGCGGGCATCGATTGCTGCCCGATCAACCTCGCGACTTCTTGGCCGCCCGACAAGACAACGTACGTCGGTGTCTTGCGGATGCCGTAACGAGCTGCCAAGTGTGGTTCCGTGACCACATCAACGTGCCGAATTGCGACACCATTGCTAGCAAGCTGAGCAAGAGTCGGCTTCATAGCCTGGCAGGGAGCGCAGTGGGCAGATGAGAAATCCAACAAAATGGCATCACCGGCGGAGGTGGCCTGAGAGGAAGCAAAAATCGCTAGTGAACCGGCAACCAATAGTGCGAAAAACAATCTCATCGCGCTCGCCCCTCCGTGGACAACATGTGCATGAACTCGACTTTTCGTTAAGGCATCCTGCCATCCGAAAAGCACCGCCGAGCCGAGCGAAATTCGTACCCGACCCTGCGTTGGATAGTCGGTGACAAGCCCATTCCGAGGCAAGATCAAACATCGGTGTCACTTTGAAACTTGAGCCTTTTTTTGGATTAAGGCTCGGTTTTCCGTATTTTTTCAATGCAGCCATCCACGATCGCTCGGAAGAAGTGATTCTTTCGAGACCTCAACCGTCACCATGCCGTCGTATGAAATGTCTCAGATGAGTACAATTCCGTGCCCTATCCTGTTTCCCAATTGCATTCATTCATGACACGCAAAATACTCGTCACCAGTGCTCTTCCCTATGCGAATGGCCCGATTCACATCGGACATCTGGTGGAATATATCCAGACTGACATTTGGGTCCGATTTCAGAAAATGCGGGGCAACCGCTGCGTCTACATTTGTGCCGATGATACCCACGGAACCGCGATCATGATTCGCGCCCGTAAAGAGGGACGTAGCGAGGAGGCCCTGATTGGTGACATGAGCGAAGCTCACCAACGTGACTTCGCCGGATTTGGAATTCAATTTGATCATTACGGCAGCACCAACAGCGATGCAAATCGTGAAATCTGTGCCGAGTTCTGGCAATCACTCCAAGAAGCAGACCTCATCACCGAGCGATCAATCGAACAACTTTTTGATCCTGAGGCTGAGACATTTCTAGCAGATCGTTTTGTTCGCGGGACGTGCCCCACCTGTGGTCGTACTGATCAGGCAGGTGATAATTGCACGTGTGGCGCGACCTACAATCCAACGGATCTGATTGACCCAAAGAGCACCCTCAGCGGTGCTACGCCGATACTTCGTGAATCCAACCATCTATTTGTCCAATTAGAAAAGCTTCATGCCTTTCTGAATGACTGGGTTGAAACGAGTGGTGCACTGCAAAGCGAAGTTGCCAATTATTTGAAAGGGCACTTTCTCGCTGAGAAATTGAGAGACTGGGATATCAGTAGGCCGGCCCCCTATTTTGGATTTGAGATACCAGATTCCCCGGGCAACTACTGGTATGTCTGGTTTGATGCACCAATTGGCTACATCGCCAGCACCCGGGAATGGTGTGAGACCAATGGTGAACAGTTGGCGGACTGGTGGCGAGACCCGGACTGCGAAATCCACCACTTCATCGGCAAGGACATTACCTACTTCCATACGCTGTTCTGGCCCGGCATGCTGAACACAGCTAAGTACAGCATGCCTACCAAGGTACACATTCACGGTTTCCTTAACGTCGACGGCAAGAAGATGTCGAAACGTGATGGAACACTGGTCGCTGCAGAGACCTATCTGAAATATGCAAACCCGTCATGCCTGAGATATTTTTACGCCACCAAGCTGACTTCACGCGTCGAGGACTTAGACTTAGGAGTCGAGGAATTCACAGAGAAAGTGAACAGCGATTTGGTAGGCAAAGTCGTTAACTTGGCGAGTCGTGTTGGTAAGTTTGCCAATAAAACAGGACTCTCTGAAACCTATCCGGAGGATGGCGGTCTATTCACCGCCGCTGCTGCGGCAGGTGACGAAATTGCAGAAGCCTACGAAGCTAACGAATATGCCAAGGCAATGCGTAAGATCATGGAACTGGCTGACGCGGCGAATCCATTTGTTGAGCATGCCAAGCCATGGGAAATGAAGAAGGACGAGCAAAGAACGGATGAACTGCGAGATACATGCACAGTCGCATTGAATCTTTTTCGCCAGCTTGCCGTTTACCTTTCCCCTGTCCTGCCAGAATTGGCAGTGAAATGTGGGGAACTGTTGGGTGAAGAGATTACTTCATGGGACCAAAGCAAA
>CAXGRW010000422.1:0-5077 GCA_964012125.1 uncultured Rhodopirellula sp. | reverse complement strand
CATGGGGAATCCGAGGTGCTGATTCCACTCATGAGATTGTCTTTGAAGTGGTGGCTTTACCCGCACATGATTCACGAGTGAATTACGATCTTCATCGACAGTTTGCAGCGGCACCCGAGACAGTTGTGTTTGCGGAATTGCAGGATGATTTCTCATTTCAAACAGAATTCAACCTCAGCCGTCTGCCTCTTGCTCCCACGGGGTTGGATCCGACTGGAATCCGCTGCTTTCGCAAGCATTGATCGGTCCCCGCAGGTGTTCTCGTCGGCACTAGTCGCCTGCCTGATGAGGCGGCGAGTCGATGCTATGAGCCGTCTGGCTTACAAAAGCCTAATCGAGAGATTTGCGTTGGGATGTATCGGTGCGTTTCTGATCTCGCTTCTTGAGACCTGCACGATCCATCAGCGAACTCCGCATCAGTTCCTCCATGTAGTCATCATCGGCTGGTGGAGGACCATATGCACCAAGAGACTGGGGATCATATTCGATGATGTATTCGTGCCTCGCGAATGAGACCTTGCTGTTCGGATCGACACGCTTGCGGGTAACCGTTCGATTATCAACTTTTACGCCATTACGACTGTTGAGGTCGCGAATGAACCAATAACCCTGCTCCAAGGTCAGGCGGCAATGTTGTGTTGATATGTTTTTGAAACCTAACTGGATATCGGCTTCGCCTCGGCGGCCGATCATCAAGCGTTTCTTGAGCAGCGGAATTGGGTCGCCGCCACCGACAGGAGTGAGTTGTCCATATTCTCCGGCGAATACAGGTTCTTCGCTACTACTCACAATGTTTTCTCAATAATCCGGGGGAGGGGAATTTTGTCTTTATCGATCCACGATAAACTGTGCACGCAAGTGCATTTGAACTCAAACACTACAAATCATCGGTCATGTAGCCTAGCTGGCCACATAGCCTAAATCGTGCCGCCTGATCGGCAGGTCAGCACATTCAGGTGCAAGTTGTCGAGTTCAATGTCTCAAGTTTTGGGCTTCAGATTCAGTGGGCCGGTTCTCGGTGTCCATCGTATCCAAGCGTAAATTGACTTGGATTTGGTACAGTGCTCAAACCTCCGTACGCTGTCGCCACTACTTCAGTGTACTCTATTTTTGGCTTCTCCCCTCCATTTGGCAACTGTTGACGTGTCTTCTACTGCAGATTTTGACCCACGATTGGCTTGGCAGGAGGAGGATTTGCTGATGAATTCGTTTGGCGCGTTTCTGAAGCGAAAATTCGGCGGCCGAACTCAAAGGGTCAGCATCGATGCCGGTTTTACCTGCCCCAACGTCGACGGGGCAGTCGCGAGGGGGGGCTGCAATTTCTGTGACAATCGCTCCTTTAGTCCGTCGCGGCGGGTTCGTCTGCGTCAAGTCAGCGAACAGTTGCAGGCCGGAATGACCAGTGTTCGTGAGCGATATGACAAAGTAGCCAGTTTCATTGCCTATTTTCAACCAGCTACCAATACCTACGCTCCCGTTGAGCAGTTGCAAGAAGTATTCGAACTTGCGATGGCCTTGGATGATCAGGTGGTTGGTTTGGCCATAGGAACCCGACCTGACTGTGTCCCTGAGTCAGTTTTGTCCATGATTCAGCGACTCGCAGCAGAGACCTATATTTCGCTCGAGTATGGGATGCAGACGATCCATGATGAAGGGCTGGTCTGGATGAATCGGGCTCATAATCATGCTGACATGGTCAACGCGATGGATCGTAGTCGTGGTCGGGGATTCGAATGCTGTGCCCATGTTATTTTGGGAATCCCAGGGGAGTCCCACGAGATGATGATGCAGACGGCAAATGAAATTGGCGTGCTGGGTTTTGATGCTGTCAAAATACACAATCTGTACGCGGTCAAAGACACACCGTTGGGGCAGCAGGTGATCGATGGTGAAATCGAGATGATGGAGCGAGACGACTATGTCAAAACCGTCGTTGATTTCTTGGAGAGAATTCCGGCCGAAGTTGTGGTAGAGCGTATCAGCGGAGACGCACCTCGAAATTTTCTGATTGCTCCCCAGTGGTGCCGTGAGAAGTCAAAATTACGAATCGATATCGAGGCAGAATTGCGGAGGCGGGGTACCAGGCAGGGCAGCCATTTTGTGCCGCCGTCTGTGCGGCCCGAAGATCGTCCGGTACCTGACGATTTGACACCACAAACGATTCGAAACCAAATCGAAACACGGGGGCGTTTGCCCGTTCTGAAAATGCAGGAATGAGCGAAGAAGACTTCAGCTCTGTGGTTCACGAACGGACTGAATCGCAGGAGGCAGCTTTTGACTTCCCCCTCGCAGTGGGGCAGTTGGCAAGCTAACCTCTCGGTAGCAAGGTACTTTCACGTTTCGGTATCGTTTTGGTCACAAACTGCTGTTTGGTCACACAGTGCTGGCCGTTTTCAACCAAGAACCATTTCCAGAGAAGAACTCCTCCATGGCAAGAGTTGGAATCGTTTTTGGATTGTTGCTGTGCGGTTTGACTTATGCCGCCATGGTTTGGGACTCGGAGAAAATCCCGGCGCAGTTCATTCCCATGATGTTCGGAATACCGTTGTTGTTTTGCGGTGTGGTCGCCCTGAATCCGCATCGCAGGAAAATCTCGATGCAAGTCGCAGCAAGTGTCGCCGGCTTGGGGGGTGTGTTTGGATCGATATGGTGTGTGACGCGATGTCTTCGCTTGGCTACCGGAAAGCCGGTGAACATGCATGGTCTGACCGTCATCGCGGTGATGTCACTTCTGTGTCTGGTATTTGTCGTGGTGTGGGCCCGTTTGTTTTTTCAAATGCGACGCAGGCAAGCCGCTAGTGCGGTGTCGCCTGACGTGGCCGGGAACAACGATGAAGTTCAAAACGTGGGTTCGACCGAAGAAACATGAGTGACGAGCACGTTGCATTGGAATTGCTGTTGGTTGCCTTTGAAGGGACCGACCCGTTACGCACACGTGTTCATCATGTGCTGTCAGCGTTGCCGTGCGATGTTCAGCGTGACTTCACCGAAGATCCACGATTCTGCATTCGTCCATTAACACGGAAAAGTTCCTGCGAAACGCTGCTTGCTTTCCCAGCTCCGGATGGCTCTGTCAGCCGCTGTGTTGTTTTGAAGAAACGCTTGGCTAGCTGTTCACTGGCATTCGGCTTGTATGTGATCGCTCATGAGTTGGCGCACGCTTACCTTCGCAATGGACCATGGCAGCAGTTTGCCGATCCAGAGGAAGCGGCGGATGCGTTAGCGGCCAGTTGGGGCTTCGATAAACCCGCGTCCTGGTTCTAGTCTTGAAGAAGTCTGATTTTGAATCCTGATCAGGATTCTTGCTCGATCAAACGTAGAAGACGCGGGATGAATTTGCGGAGCGCCCTGGAACGGTGACTGATTGCTCGCTTCACGGTTAAATCGAGTTCACCGAACGTGCGATGATATTCTCGAATGATGAATAGCGGGTCGTACCCGAAGCCAGCGCCTCCGCTTCGTTGGTGAGCAATGCGTCCTCCGCAGCGACCGTTCTCTTCGAGACGTACTTGCCCTTCGGGATCTGACAGGCACAAGTAACAATTGAAATGTGCGTCTCGTCGTTCATCAGGGACAGCTTCGAGTTCGCGTAGCAACTTGTCGTTGTTCGCTTCGTCATCGCCATGCGTCCCCGCGTAGCGGGCAGACATGACACCAGGTTGGCCTTTGAGAGCGTTCACAGTCAGGCCACTGTCTTCTGCTAACACCCATCGCTTCAGGTGTTTGGCCTGCTCTGTTGCCTTCAAGGCCGCATTGGCCTGGAATGTGTCGCCGGTCTCGTCCACGTCAATGGACTCTGGAATCTCAGCGAGTGTTGTCAGCTGTACTTGATCCTCTGGTAGCAGTAAGCGAAGTTCGATGAGTTTTTTCGCATTATTTGTACCAAGGACAAGTTCAAACATGATCAACGATTTCCAAAGGTTGCGCCATAGAGGCTGCGTCGGGTTGGTTTGGGAACAGAGATGGGAGTCGGCTCAACATCAAAAGGAATCATCGCCACATTATTGCTCGCGACACCCTTACTTCCGGCGGGCACCTGTTGGGCTAGTTCCGGACGAACATTGAAAGCACTGAACTCTTTCATCACTTTTCGAATTTCAGCGTCGTATTCAAAGCGACCGTCTGGTAATTCACGCCCTAGCGTATCAAAACTTCCAATCGTCACCAAGGATCGAGAGCGATCATGAAATTGATAGGCTTCGACTCCCTGAGCTCGTAGTTTACGGGTCATCTTGTCTGCATCGGCGGCAAACTTGTCCAGGCGTGCCATGCTTGGCTCAATGTCACCCTTCTTCTTCATGTCAATGATCTTGCCAAGTCCTTCAAAGGTCTTGACCACTACCGTGTATTTGCCATCGCATTTCATCAGGCTGTGCTTGGTCCCCTCATTCAGTTGATGCACGAACGAGTCGACTTTCGGAGCTGCAAAGTATTCTTCCGGTAACATCGGATTGCGGGTGACAAACGCGCTGCCCATGGGGCCTCGAGATTTACTTGCACCTGCTTTGAGTAAGCGGTGTGTGATCGCTTTCACGGTGGTCACTGGATTGCTGCGGTCCGTTTCAGCGGCCAAGTCATCTGGGTTCTCATAAACCTTGGGCTTGGCAGTGCGGATCTTTTCCAAGTCCTTTTCCACGCTCGGGTGTGATATCGAATCGTATTCACCTACAAGAACGGCATAGGCATCGTACTGATAGCGATTGGCATATCGAACTGAACGGGACGTGTTCGCATTGCGTCCGATCGTTCCTGTAAAGTCGAATTTTTCTTTATAGATATAAGCGGCCAGATTGAGGTCGTCACGAATTTCCAGAGCGAGACGTTCAGCACGCTCTTTAGAACCGGCGCCCACAAAGTTGGTCGCCAGAATTAACCATGGACCGTCTTCTTCGCTCAGTTCATAGGTCTTGGAAGCGTTAGCTTCGACTGCCGGTGCTCGCTTGAACATCTTCAACAAGCTGGGGGTATCAGCTTGGATGACGCCAGTGCAAAGGAATAAACATGACAGTGAAAGTACAGTTGCTCGTTTCATGACGAATCCGTGAATTCCGCAGGTTTGCGACAAAATTGATTCAAG
>CAXGRW010000421.1:0-5089 GCA_964012125.1 uncultured Rhodopirellula sp. | reverse complement strand
TGTTTTCACGTTCCGGACGTGATGGCGGTTCATGGGAGATCGGGGCTTGCGTTGCTTCAGAGCCTGTTTCCCGGATAGCAGGAAAACATGAGTTCTAAATAAGATGGGCATCGCCGTGACAGTTTCTGTTCTAGAGTGACATCCGCATGAAATGCTCGGTTTCCGGATGGTTTGTATCGCTTTCAGCCGCATGTTTGGGCTGTTTGATTATGCTTGGGTCAACGCGTGTTTTTGAACTTGGAGTTAGTTGTATGATGCGAGACAAGTGGAAAATGGTTTCCCTGAACGGTGTGGTTTTGCTTGGTGCTGTTTTTTTGTTGGCTCAGGGAGCTGCGGCTCAGGACATCACCAAGAAACGCTTGGATCATGACGCTTATGATCTTTGGAACACGGTATCACGAGAGAGCCTGTCTGAAGATGGGCATTGGGTGATGTACACCGTGCAGAACGGAGCCATCAATGGCGAAGCGACACTCAATTTGTTTCATACAAGCAATGGAAAGCGGTACTCCATACCACGCGCTGCCGGAGCCAAGTTCAGTTATGACAGCCGTTATGCGATCTACCGGGTCATGCCGGAGAAGGAGTTAGTTGAAAAGGCCCGCCGCGAAAAGAAAAGTGGTGTGGACGTCCCCAAACCAAAACTTCAATATCTTGAATTGTCGAATGGAAAGCTAAAAACCATTGACAATGTTACTTCGTTTCGCACCGCGGATGAAGAAGGGAAATGGCTTGCGTACCTGGTGGGAAAAAGTGAAGGGGCGACTGATTTAAAGAGCCATAAACAGACGACTGAGACCTATCAAGTGACCGGGTCGGGATTGCAGCAGACGAAGAAGCCTGTGAAGCTGAAAAGTCGTGAGGCGTTGGCATTGGAACGCGGGGAAAAGGAACCCGACACGAAAGTTGAACCAGCCGCGAAGAAACCTATCTCAGGATCTGCGAAAAAGAAGAGTGGAAAGACTGGTGGGGAAGATAAGAAACGCAAAGCGGGCGGCGTTCCGTTGGTACTCGTGAATATGGCGACGGGTGTCCGGTGGTCGTATCCAAACGTTGTGAACTACGCATTTTCAAAGAACGGAAAGCATCTGGCATTTACAACGTCCGTCGATAAAGACGGAAAAGCTGCTGGAGGTGACAAGGGAGCCTCAAGTAAAGGTGCTGACTCATCTGACGCAGACGGCGTGCACTTGATTCACCTCGATGCCGTCAGGCTGATGGCGGTGATAACAGGGTTGGGAGAGTACAAGGGTTTGCAATTCTCTGAGGACGGGTCGAAGTTGGCCTTCCTCTCCAACAAGGATGACTACGCTGCAGAGACACCATCGTGGAGCTTGCTATTGGCAAACACCCGAGGTGGCGCCGCAAAAAAAATTGCAGGTGAAGGTACTGAGGGGATCCCTTATCAATGGTGGGTGGCGTCCCAGTCGAGTCTCCGTTTTGCAGAGGATGGCACCCGGCTTTACTTTGATACAGCCCCGATATCCAAGGATGTGTTGCAGGAACGCAAGGAAGGGAACGAAGGCGACAAGAAAACGGATGACGAGGCTGACGCCAGCAAAAAAGCAAAACTGGATCTTTGGCACTGGAAGGACCCACTATTGCAACCGCAACAATTGCTGCAGGCCGAGACGGAGCGTAAACGTCGCTATCGGGCAGCGTTTGTGTTCAAGAGCAGCAAGGTTGTCCAATTGGCGAACCGTGCCGTGCCGTCGGTTAGCATCGACTACCGGTCCACGGCAAAGGTTGCCGTCGCGAACACAAATCTACCTTATCGCAAGACATTATCCTGGGATTATCCGGGCTATCAGGATGTGTATGTCATCGATCTGGATACAGGTGCACGCGAAAAGGTGCTGGAACGCGTGAAATGGAACGCTGCGATGTCACCTTTGGGGAAGTACCTCACATGGTTCGACGCGGAACAACGAAAGTGGTTTGCTAAGCCGGTACGAAGCGCGAAGTCAAAAGCCGTGTTGGTCAGCAGAGGAATCCGCTTCCCTCTGCAAGACGAGTTGCACGATACGCCCAACTTAGCGCGTGCCTATGGCAGTGCCGGATGGCTGGCCAAAGATGAGGGGTTTTTGATTTATGACCGGTATGATCTCTGGAAACTTGATCCGGCGGGAAAACTTCCTGCTGTGTGTGTGACTTCTGGTGTGGGTCGAAAGCAAAATATTCAGTTTCGGTATCGGAAGTTGGATTCCAGCAAGCCATCGATCGACCCCACCAGGAAAATGATTCTGTCGGCATTTCAGACGAAAACCAAGGCAAGCGGGTACTACTCACTGGATCTAAGTGTCAGCCGAGTGGAAAAGGGGAAGGATGCAAAGCCGGCGTTGCGGCGTTTGATCATGCTGGACGAGCGGTTGTCGGGGCTTGAAAAGGCAAAGCAAAGTGATCGTGTCGTGTTCACTCGCAGCACCTTTCGGCAGTGTCCTGATGTTTGGACAAGTACTTTGTCGTTTCGAGAGATAAGCCGGGTCAGCGATATCAATCCTCAACAGAATGATTATTCCTGGGGCACGGCAGAGCTTGTCCATTGGCGTGCGAAAGATGGGCAAAAGCTCGACGGCATCCTGTTGAAACCCGATGATTTCGACCCCGCGAAGAAATACCCGATGATGGTTTATTTCTATGAACGCAATTCGGATAATTTGCATCGGTATTACACCCCAGCTGCAGGGCGTTCGATCATTTGCCACAGTTTTTATGTCAGTCGCGGCTATTTGGTATTCATCCCCGATATTCCCTACAAGACTGGGGAGCCCGGTCCTAGTGCCGTGAACGCTATTTTGCCAGGAGTAGAGCACTTGGTAAAAAAAGGATTCGTTCATAAGGACCGAATCGGCATGCAGGGGCATAGTTGGGGAGGCTATCAAACAGCGTACTTGGTAACACAAACCGACATGTTTGCTTGTGCCGAGTCCGGAGCGCCTGTCAGCAACATGACAAGCGCGTATGGAGGTATCCGTTGGGGCAGCGGGCTGAGCCGAATGTTTCAATACGAACGGACCCAAAGTCGAATCGGTGAAGATTTATGGGCAGCGCGTGATAAGTACATAGCTAACTCACCACTGTTTTTTGCAGACCGGGTCAATACACCACTGTTGATTCTTCACAATGATGAAGATGGCGCTGTACCTTGGTATCAAGGCATCGAATTGTTCGTTGCGCTTCGTAGGCTGGGCAGACCTGCATGGATGCTCAATTACAATGGTGAGCCACACTGGGTGATGGATGACCACAACCGTCGTGATTTTGCGACTCGGATGCAGCAGTTCTTCGATCACTACTTGATGGATGCGCCGGAGCCGGAATGGATGGCTGTTGGAATTCCTGCTGTCAAAAAGGGTGACAGCTTTGGACTGGAATTGCTTGAACCGGAGGAATAGCGGTGGGGCGTGAAGTTCCAGACAAGACGCCGAACGAGCCGCCTGCAATCAGTGACACGGGAAGCGGGGCGACTGTGTTTGGATGAAAAGGTGCGTTGAAACGAGGTCAACGTGTTGGCCACTTTTTATGGGTAGGGCAATGCTTTGTATTGTCTTTTGATCACGGAACTTTGCCGTTCTGGGCCAGGAACCGTTTTAGACAGAATTTTTTGCTTGTCGGCTTTTTGGTCGGATTTGGATTTTGGGCTTTCAGCTTCGCCACGCTAGTTGTCTTGAAAGCACTGTTTTCTTCCGCTTGCAGGACTTACGGGATGCAAATACGTCCTTGCGGCATCAGCAGCGGCGGGCTTGCTCGTATGGCTGTGGACGCAATGCGGTGTGAGTTGTGTGTAATTGCCGTGCTCACCGATGTTCATGGGCTGGTTGCATGGCTAGTCTGACCACGAAGACGGACAGATTCTTTCCTTTGCATCCGGGGGGCGTTTCGATTCCATGCCTGATTTCTATCAGCACGATTTGGTCACAACGATTCATGACCTGCATACTGGCAAGCTGAATCGGCTTGAAGACATGCTGCGTGACGCGACGCAGCAAAACCCGGTAGGACTGGTGTTACCGGTCACGGCATCAGACATGCGTGCCGAACCGTTTGGGCGTATCGTTAATGAATTGGTGGCTGCGGACTACATCGACACGATCGTAGTCAGTCTGGGCGTTGCACCCGAAGTCGGGGACTACGAAGAGACTCTGCAGAAGATCTCGCCGCTAGGAGACCGTGCCAAAGTTCTTTGGACCGATGGACCCGAGATACAGTCGTTGTACAGCGAATTGGTTGATGCCGGGATCGCGGTATCGACACCAGGTAAAGGTAGAAGTGTTTGGACTGCCTTTGGATACTTGTTAGCGGATCCCCGGATCGAAACATTCGTTTTGCACGATTGTGATATCGTCGATTATGACCGGTTGCTGTTAGCCCGGTTGTGCTTGCCGATGGTACATCCGGGATTGGATTTCGAATTTTGCAAAGCGTATTACGCGCGAGCGACTGATCGGATGCACGGCAGAGTGGTGAGGTTATTAGTGGCTCCGTTGCTCCGTGCTCTGATGAAGATTTATCCCAACAGCGAGTTTCTGCGTTTCCTCGGAAGTTTTCGTTACCCTCTGTCGGGCGAGTTTTCGCTGACCCGCAATTTGGCGAGAACAAATCGGATCCCGTCAGATTGGGGTCTGGAAGTGGGAACCTTGGCAGAGGTCTATCGCAACACCTCATTGAAACGCGTTTGTCAAACCGACCTGTGTCGGCTGTATGAGCATAAGCATCAGGATTTCTCGATCGAGGAGAAGAACGCCGGGTTGATGCGGATGGCAACCGATATTCTGACGACTATTTATCGAACACTGGCCAGCCAAGGGGTACTGTTGAGTGATGCGACGTTCACGTCATTGCGAGCGTCCTATCGCCGGATGGCGCAGGATTGCATTCGCCAGTACGCAGCGGATGCCGTGATCAATGACCTGTCATTTGATCGTCATATTGAGGAGATATCGATCGACGCATTTGCGGATTGCATCACAACTGCTTCCGAGATCTTTCGTGCGGATCCTCGAGGTGCTGAAGCGATTCCGAATTGGACGCGTGTGCGTGCGGCGTTTCCGGAGTTCACAAGCAAGTTGCGGGAAGCGACTTGAGTTTC
>CAXGRW010000420.1:0-5090 GCA_964012125.1 uncultured Rhodopirellula sp. | reverse complement strand
GAGCTCCATAACCAACCGAAGCAACCAAGCCCAGCCATACATCCGTTCAAATGACTTTTGTTCCTCTCTTGCAAAAAACTCCGCCTCTTTGCCTAGTTTCGCCTCTGTCAAATGGTTAGCGAGCGTTGTTCGCAGCCGCTCCGCGTTTTCAATCTTGGGATACTGCTTCAACAATCGCACCAGCACCCAATGGCCATGCACACTGCTATGCCAATCGAAACAACCGAAAAACGCAGGGAAATGTTTTTTTGGCCTGAGGATTTGAGTTTCATTGGTATACATCAACGACAGTTTTGTCGGGAACTCCGTATCAACGCCCTTCAGCACTAGTTCTCCCCATTCTTCAGCACTCGAATTCTGCATCACTTGTCTATCACTCCTCGTTTCCTGGGCATCAGCGACTTTGATCGCCACAACTAAACTTCCCACCACCAAAACTGCTAACGAGGCTCGTAACACAGACCTACTCCTGGTTCTGAATGATTGCTCTAAAAGAATGAACCGATGGTAGGGGCAGGCACGTGACGCCGGCCCCCTGACTTCTACTCATCCATTATTGATATGTACTTTGTTGACATGTAATCACTGCTGGAATGATCAACAAAGAGCTGCCCCAACCAACACACCGTGCATTCAGCAATGCATGCTATCGCGGCTCGGTGGATTCCGGCTTACGAACCCTCACTCGATCGCCCACAAGGCATTGAACGTCCTCAGATAGATAACGCCATTTGAAATGACCGGCGACGCCGAGGTTGTTTCCCCCGTATCGTTCTGGGCCACAATCTTGAACTCACGACCTGTTTTCACCACAGTCACTTTGCCATCCCGGGCAGTCAAATAAATGTGACCATCAGCAAGGACTGGTGATGCTCGGTGCCGATGGCTATGCGTTCTCTCCATGTAAACCTGTTCGCCAGTCTTACGGTCAAGCACTAACAACATTCCGTTTTCGCGACACAAGTAGACAAGATCTTCGTGGATGATCGGAGAAGGGACATCGGGCGTGTTATCGTCGCGTACCCACAAGACCGCTTTACTATCTGTCAAATCACCTGCTTTGGACGCGTCAATGGCAAACACGGGACCATTCTTTGCGGTAGGACAAACCACGATTCCCTCAGCTGCTGCAGGCGAGGAAACAAAACGCAGTGTTGGGTGGTAGCTCTTCCCCTGAGGATTGAGTCCGCCTAGCCGCCATTTCTCTTTCCCGTCCTCGAGTGAGTACGCGACCGTGTAGTCCGCGCCATGCGTGATCAGATAAGTCATCCCGTCAAAGTTGTACAGGATTGGCGAAGCATACGAATGCTCGTTCTCTCGCGAAGCCCCGGTGACCCGCTCGGTAGCCCACAGTGGTTCCCCTGTTGATGCATCAACTGCAACGACCATCGCTTCTTGTGTCTCAGGCTTCCCATCACCGTGAATCAATTGCACAAACAGCCGATTCTGATGCAAAACGGGTGTGGCTGACATACCAAACGCAATATCAAACTTTCCATACCTTTGCTGCAGATCAGCTTCCCACACCAAAGCGCCGCCCACGGTGTAACAAACAAGCTTCCCCGTTCCAATGAACGCCCAAACATGGACGCCGTCCGTGATTGGTGACGGGCTTGCCGAGTTACCTTCGTCTCCGCGGGCGTCCTTGTTTCCTTGTCCGATCAGACGGCTCCAACGCTGTTTCCCATCTGTTCCAAAGCAAAGTAACACCAGTTCGGTGCCGGACGTACTTGTCAAAAAGATGTTGTCATCCCAAACAACGGGGGTTGCACCTGCAGGCCCCGGCAATTCTGCACGCCATTTGACGTTTGCTTCGGCAGACCATGTTTTTGGAAGCTTTGTCTCGTTGGAAATTCCATTCTGCGTGGGACCTCGCCATGACCCCCAGTTCTCCGCCGATAACGGCTGAACCGCAAACAGTCCGAAAATGGCGAGAGTCAATAATTGCAATGGCTTCATATCTGATCTTTGATCGGGAATAAAGTAGAGAGTGTCGAACGTGAACCCACGGCGAAGACACGCCCGCTCACTGCCTCCCATCATACAGCATCTAGCGAAGGACAAGAAAAAGGGTGGTCTACACTCACCACAACCAACAAACCATTTTTCAGAAATGATTGTAGTCTGTCAAAACCTCTACTCGTCTGCTTGTTTCCCAGCACGTTTCCACTGAAAGAAGCTAACCAGACCAGCCATCCCAACCGCGCCCACCACCGAGCCAATAAAGACTCCACCGATCAAACCAAAAGAGTCCCGAAAATCCATCTCCGGCAAGCCAGGATTGAAGGTCGCGATCATCCAGGTCCCGAAACCACTGGTCACTCCCAGATATCCCCCAACGACCACACCGATCAGTGCCCCAACAATTCCGGCCACACTGGTCTTTTTCACATCGACCTTAAGCCCGGTGTGTGCCCCTGCCACAAGCATCCCTCCCAAGGTCCCCGTGATCAATCCAGCTGCCCCTAAAAACATTGCGGCAGAAATATCACTCGAGGAAATGAGCCAGCCGTAGGCAGCCCCGGCACACCCCGGTACCACTGGCCAAAGAAGAGAACCAAGTTTCATGGATGAACTCAATTTTTTGCAGACCAATCGAAGAGCCGGCGACGATTCGCGATCACGCCCGGCACTGTTCCCACACTCCTCACATCATCTCTGCCCCAATTTTACCAAAACCACACGCGGGGAGTTGCACGCGACCACCACGCACCACCGACTAAGACAAATCCACGGGAACGAGTGGCAGTCTGAACCGGAGAATCCTGTGTTCTGGCCCGCTAGAACAGACGCACAACCGTCTGAGTCTCTTGCCTTGGCTTCATCACCTAAGTTCTTGCGTTATGAAGGGTCCATCACAAATCAACGCGAGATGACTCAACGCTTCTTCTTTTTATTATTTCCAAACGACCACAGTTTTGACGGGGTATAGGCATCCCGCATGTAGCCATCAATGCGATTGACAATCTCAGGGTGCTTTGACGCCACATTGTCTACCTCACCAAGATCGCTGGTAAGGTTATAGAGTTCGAGCGTTGAGTCTGGGGCCTTGCCAACATTGTTCCGCACACCTTTCCATTGGCCCCACCGCACTGCCTGTTTCCCACCTCGTTCATAGAATGCCCAGTACAGATAATCATGCCGAGGCTGCTGTGCTTCGTTTCCCAGCATTGCGGGCAGATAACTGATTCCATCAATGCCTTTGGGCGCCCCGACCCCGGCGATTTCCATGCAAGTTGGCATCACATCCCACATCGCTACCGGAATATTGCAAACTGTCCCGGGCTTAATTTTTCCTGGCCACCTCGCGAGAAACGGAACGCGGATTCCACCTTCGTAGAGGTCGCGTTTATGGCCCCGCAATGGGCCGTTGGAATCAAAAAACTTCGGATCATGACCACCTTCCATGTGCGGGCCATTATCACTCGTAAAGGAAACGATGGTGTTGTCATCAATGCCAAGTTCCTTGAGCAGGTCAAGTAGTTGGCCCACATGTCGATCCATTCGCGTCACCATTCCCGCAAATGCAGCGATCGGATTGACCACCAATGGTCCTTGGTACTTTCCAATTTTACTATCGAACTGAGGCCACTTTTCTCGAAAGGGAGCGTGATCATCCTCGGGTACGTGCATCGCCGCATGAGGAATAGTGAAGGGCACATACGCAAAGAACGATTTGTCCTTATTGTTTTTCACAAAGGTGAGTAGCTCATCGTTAATCAGATCAGCTGAGTAAGTGCCTTCTTCCAACAGCACCTTTTCATCGTTGTGCCACAAGTGGGTTGGGTAGAACGTGTGCGCCTGTCGCTGACAGTTGTATCCAAAGAACTCGTCAAAATGACTGGAGGGGTCACTAGCCGACCCCGGGGCACCGAGCCCCCATTTCCCAAACATACCTGTCGTGTAACCGGCATCCTTAAGTCGTCTTGGCAAAGTGTCAATCTCCGCAGGCATGGGCGCCTGTCCCTCGGGTTGAACCTCGCGATTTCCCCGCACAAATGCGTGCCCCGTATGCAACCCAGTCATCAACACACAACGTGTGGGTGCGCAAACGGTCGATCCCGCGTAATAATCGGTAAACGTCACGCCCTCGGCAGCCAACCGGTCAATGTTTGGTGTTTTGAATTTTTTTTGTCCAAAACACGACAAGTCACCATACCCAAGGTCATCGGCCATGATGTAGATAATGTTGGGTGCTCGATCTGCTGCCAACAATGGCGACGCGAGTGCACACAAGAAAGTGGTGATGATAAATTTCTGCATTGGTTTCTAACTACGCTTGATCAAAATTAAAACTACTGGGACACATTCTCGACGTCCATCATACAACGAACGACCATCGCTACTTATTCACTTGGCCCTGAACGTCAAAATTTTGTTTGCTGTGGTTCAAGCGACAATTACTGGCGTTGTCCTGATGCGTGCTCCTGTATTTCCTTGAGAATCCTACGAAACTCCTCCAATCGCGGTTTGAGGTGCGGGAGTTGTGCCAAGTTCTTTTTCTCGTCTGGGTCGACAGTCAAATTGTAAAGTTCCTCACCGTCTGGCCACTTACCGTAACGCCAACGCTGATTTCGCAGAGCGAAACCGATTTTGGTACCCCGCGTAACAACGCTATACGCGTACTTTTTCTTCCCCAGTCGTTCAGGATGCCCCAGCAAAGGGCGAAGAGAATTTCCCTGCAATTGGTCCGGTGTTTCGAGTCCCGTCAAATGCGTCAGAGTTGGAAAAATATCAATTAGTTCTACCATGGCTTGTGAGTGTGCACCCTCACTGGTCAAACCTGGAGCGCGAACGATGAAAGGGACCTTCGCACCGATGTCAAACAAGGTCACCTTTCCCCACAAAAAGTGGTCGCCCAAATGGTAACCATGATCCGAAGTCAGAATGATGGTTGTATCTTCCCAATGGCCGCTGTCTTTGACGGCATCGAGCACAATCTGGATTTGTGCATCAATAAAACTGATGCACGCATGGTAGGCCTGCATGTACTCCCTGCGCAGACGATCGTTCTCAACCCCTAATTGGAAGCCAAACGCTTCATAACGCTTTGATTGGGCGAGACTCGGCAAAGAGTTCCAAAGTTCAGG
>CAXGRW010000419.1:0-5095 GCA_964012125.1 uncultured Rhodopirellula sp. | reverse complement strand
GAAACAAGCAACGAGAAACAAGCAACGAGAAACAAGCAACGAGAAACAAGCAACGAGAAACAAGCAACGCAGAGAGCAATAGACCCTAGGCTTGGAACAAGAAGTCAGTGCCGACAGACACAGGCACGCATCGAGCTCAGCCACAGACACACCACCGACGCCGATCCAATAGCATTTCGAAGTCGAATTCGCGACCACTGGTTTTTCGAAACCAGTGGGGCGATCAAGCAACGTGAGAGGTTGCGTTGCAGACACGCGAATCAGTTCTGCTGCACGCTTCCTAACGCCTGAGCGGTGAAATCTCGCGCGTGGTCAAGCAGCTCATCGTAAGACAGCGTCTCGACATCCTCACCGATCAACTCTACCTCGAACGGTCCCTGATAGTGATAGTCTCGCAGTGTCCCCAAGATCGTTGTCAGGGGAACACAGCCGTCTCCTAAGAGACACCGATTCATTTCACCCAAGGGCGAGTGCCTCGCATCACCCAATTGCACAAGGTGAAGGTAAGGAATCACGTCAGGCAGCCATCGCACTACCTCTTCGTCCATCCCAACATGGTAGGTATCAAGCACAAGTCCCAACTGGGGACTGTTCACTGCCTCGATAATATCGAGTGTCGATTGCAGATCATTCACGAACGACCATTCGTTTCCACAGCCCGGGTGGATGGGCTCTATCGAAAGCCGCACGCCAAATTCTTCGGCAACCTCCGCGATTTCTTTCAACGCATCACAGAGAGTTCGTTTGGCATGGTTGCGGATATGATTATTCCGCCCGCCCGCCAATACAATTAATGTTTCGGCCCGCAAAGTTGCAGCATCGTGAACTGCACTGACAGCATCAACCACTGCATCTTCAAACGCACGGCCGTCACTGCCAGTGAACCCTCCGGCCCACGACAACGAGGTGACGCCCAGCTCAGACTCGGCCAACAGATCAACGGCGCGTTCCACGCCAAAATCCTCTAATTTTGGCCGATAAACTCCAATGCCTTTGAAGCCTCTAGCGGCGTAGGCGTGGACATCGTCGTCAAACGCCCAGCGAAGTGTTGAGAGCTGACTGATTGCAAGCGTATTCATCCGTGGCTACTGGCTTGTACAGAAAGAGTTTGGAAGTGAGAGGCGGCAGTATGTTTTGTAACGCGTCGCTTGTAAAGATTCTGCAGCAGAATATCGGGTGGAATCCCACAATCCAAGATCACTTCATATGCGGCAACCGACGGCCTTGACGGCTTGCTTTTGTCAATTGTTCATTCAATTCATCAACGGATAGCGGCACAATAGAGATTGTCATCAACGATTGCGGGTCAATTTCGCTACTCGCTCGACGCTTTGCTAGCTGTTCAACTTCTTCCTCAAGAGAATCGAGCCAGGCGGGAACATCCAGCCCCACACCGGTGGGATGCCGCGTCAACAATTCTGCTTCCTGCAACAACAAATCGAACGCGCGACTCTCTCGATTGGCTTCGGCATCCCGCATCGCGGGGCCAACGAGAGCACGCATCCTATCGATCGTCATCGGCTGAACAAAACGTTCCTGAATACGATCAGCAACAGTTGGCATTCGCATCGCATACTCAGTCTGCAACTGCCTCAATTTCTGAACGTAAAGATCGGCTTCGGTGCCGATTCGCTCACTGAGACTACGTCGCCACATCATTGCAGCTTTTTCCAACCCACTTCTCACCAGCACTTCGTGCGCCCACATGACGGGTTTCAGGTTCCAAGCAATCCGTTCGTACTTCACTCGCAGACGCAAGAAATCGAGGAACATATAAACCAGTTCACCTCGATCACTCTGAGTCGTTGTGCTGTTGTAGTCCAGATACTCAGTGTGATGGTCGATCAGTGATTCATAAACAAGCGTCATCCAACGATCGGCCTCGGATACCTGCAAGAATCCTTTCTCCAAATCTTCCACCAATCGCGTCTCAGCGAGATGATCTTCGCCTTCTTCCATCGCCCGCGTGAGCCACTGCGAAACACCCTGATGCAGAATTGCACGTACGTTACCCAGCTGGAGAAACATTTGGGTAAAAACTGGATCGCCATAATCCTTCACAAAAGAAACCAATAGCTTCCATTTACGCGGATCAATCACCGCTTCAAGCGGTGATAAGCGAAGCGTCTGACTGTGGGCCAACCAACTACCCAGCAAGGTTTCAGCTAGCCGCTCGAGCAACGGAACCAGTGCTTCTGCACATTCATTGTCACCGATCAGTGCAAAATCTTGTTCGTCATCGTCGGTTGTATCCTCAGATGAATCTCGGGCATCGATTTGATTCGCACTTGCTTGTTCAGCGTTGCCATCGGCAGCATCGCGACCGACCTCAGCAGCATTCTCGGCTTCAGTAGCGGCGGCGTCACTGACTTCCTGACTTTTCCGTGTCGACTCGACGAGAGAAGCAACGAGTGAGCGAAATCCGGCTCGAAACAGCCCATCGAACTCGGTTACCGCACCAGCACCGATTGGATTACTGGTTTCCATCTCGCGTGCTGTTTCAATCAACCTGCATGTTTCGACAAGTAGACCGCGTCTTGGCAACCAGTGCATCAGATGCCGCAGCACCCTCTGTCGCAGCCTTGCCAGATAAATTTTGACAGGATCTCCACCCCGTGAAAGTGGAATATAAAGAAGATTCTTATCGCGTAGGGCATCGAGAAACGGCGGGAACAATTCACGAACCTGTTCCTGATCACTGGCGATCAAGGCACCAAACATACGCACAGCCTGTGCGTCATCTTCCACCATCTCTTCTTCGGCGATTGGATTCGATTTCCCACCGGACAAAGCGAGCAGGGCACCGCTGATCAGGCGGCGTGAATCAGACATTTCAACCGCCGTCCCGATAATTCGCTCCATCAACGAATCTCGCAGTACCCTGCGACGATCGTAGCTGCGCATCGATTCTTTATCGGTACCGGCTGGTGCAATCGGAAACCCTCGAACCGAGTCCAAAAGCTCCAGCAGCCCAATCCGATTTTCTCTCGCGCGTTTAGCCCAGGCCTGCAACGACTCAATGCGGTCAGCAAGGTCAGTTTCACTTTGATCGGCGACTGCGATGTCGGCAGCAACAGCCCACATCCGCGCCAGTGACTGCATGAAATTGAGGTGTTCGATCAGGCGTTTGGATTCTGCCTCCAGTGCATCATGCCCAGTTTCCTCGGCATATCCAAATACAGCACCCTCGTTTCCATCATCGGTCGTATCTCGATACGTAACACCTTCATACGCGGCGTCGTACAGCCCCTCGCCATCTTCACCTTCTTCAGAGTCTGCTGCAGTGAGCTCGCGATCCCAGTCACGCGGCTTTTCTTTTTTCTCTCCCAAGACAAAACTTGGTGCAGACCAAAACTCTTCTGCATTCGCCTCAAAATAGTCGAACATTTTACGAACTAACGGCCAAACTTCCGCCGTGTCCCAATCAGTAACCTGCTCAAGAGAAGGTTCGCCGTATTCCGCGAGGTCACCGATAGCAGACCTGCGTAAATGCAACAGCCACCGCTCAGAAAGCCTCGGTAACGAATTACCTCCTAGACGCAGCCCCACCCTCTCCGCGTTACTCAACCAATGCACCAACAACGCCATGGCAGGAACAAAATCCTGACGTTCCAGCAGTGCAGAGATCACAAGGGCGTAGGCCCTGGGCGAATCGAAAAGATCTGCATGCGGTGCCCAGAAGGCTACATTGCCAGCCTCGGCACCACCTTCATGCCACAGCCTGAGTGCTCGAGCGACCAGCTTTGCTGACTCATAGGACTCCAATGGATCGGCTGCTTCGATAGACTCGACAGTGTGTGCCGCATAAACGCGCCACCATTCAGCCATCTCTCGATATCGCGATTCCATTTCGTCATAAGCAGCTTGATCATTCCGTGCTGCTGCTTCGCTCCAAACCCGAGCGGTGTAACCAAAGACCTGCTCGACGAGATACAGCATGTCATCGACACGCGAATCGTGAACCCCGCTTTCAGGCCCGGCGTACAAACTGAAATTGCCACCACAGGCAAGAATGTCCCAGGGGTCGATCAACGCCCCACACTCGATAGCCCGCTTCATCAAGTCAAATGCAACGGCAGGCACTTTGACAGCAGCATCAAGGTCACCTGCACGAATCGCGCGGAGCCCGAGGGTCATCAAGCAATCAATTCGACACATCATCCGTGCCGATGCTGCCGAGACCGTATCGGTCTGTCGCTTGGCTGCGTCGGGATAACCCATCCGAGCATAAAGCCGAGCTAATTGCACATGCTGCAACTGCGCCGCTCGCCTTTCTGCCAGAGCCGCATTGAGGTGCTGCCGCGCCGCTCCGAACGGCTGACGACGTAGTTTTTGCTCGCCATAAAGTCGCTCAGCATGCTCGCCATCAATTTGCTTCATGCAATCTTCGTAATACGCATCACGATAGGCGGCGATTGGCCTCATCAGCCCACCCAACGTGATATCACTGGTGTAGGCTCCCGGCCCCCACCCAGTGATGCCGGAGGCCATCAACATGGTCCCAGCCAGCACGCACGCTGCTTCGGCTACTTTTTCCTGTCTCTCAACACCGGTCTTACCTACGGCCCGCCCCAACAACGCCTCAAGAGTGACCTGCCGGAGAACAAAGCGATTGTAGAATCCATCCTCGGAGATTGAACGCTCATCCCAACCTCCAAAATGATAGTTGGGCCGCCGATTAACGGGATGATCAAAATCATACGCCCTCGGATCGATGGCGATTTCCTCCACCCGTTCAAGATCGAACGATGCCGACCGCAGAACATCCTCTGCCGTGGTCCCCAACTTTTCGATTGCGAGTTCGATGATCTCCCGGTAAGGACCGGCCGAAACCCCCGCGTCCTTGACGTACAAAGGAACAGGACAAACAAACTCGTGCCGGTAAGGCTGGCATGTTCTATTCTCAAGCATTGCGACTGGACGATATCCAACGAAATCATCCAGACGATCAATCGCGGCTCGAACGACCTGGTCATCATCGCCCGTCAAACCGACCGACAGCAAAGCGTCGGCGGCACGAGCCATGAAGAAACCGTTGAAAAGCAACTCCGGCACTTGGTGAAACAACAGATCCCGATGAAAATCGAGATACGCA
>CAXGRW010000418.1:0-5106 GCA_964012125.1 uncultured Rhodopirellula sp. | reverse complement strand
GCGTGGATTCATCCGCCAGCCATGCTTACACAACAACCCGCTGTCGAACGTGCAACCTCAGCTGGCATGCGCAATTCAGCAACTGCTTTGCATACCTGTCAGCCTTCAGAGCGAACGCTCAAGCCGACTGCAGCCCACGCATCGTCCCAGTGCTGGAGACAAAGGTGTCGATTTCCAAGCCGAGTTGCTGCAGCATCGACACGAACAGATTCGTCAGGGGATAGTTGTCCTGTTGATCAAACGCCAAGTGCTGCCCATGCCGGAATCCACCACCCGCCAACAGAATCGGCATATTCCTGCTGTCGTGGTTGCTGGCGTTGCCAAGATTGGATCCGAACAAAACCATGGTTTGGTCCAATAGTGAATCGCCGGCCTCACTAACATCGGCCAACTTACCAAGAAACCTGCCCAATGCCGCGATGATGGCCGTCTCAACGATTGCTAACTGTGCAATTTTTTCCGGGTCCTTGGCGTGATGGGACAGCATGTGATGGTCGGTATCAACGCCGGTAATCGCTGGCACGAGGTTCCTTCCCGGATCAGCAAGGGTAATGAAACGAGTGGAATCTGTCTGAATCGCAAGATGCATCATGTCATACATTAAATCCAATCTTTCGATCAGGAACTTCGGATCACGCACATCACGCGGTTCTGTGACCTCGACCACGGGCTTGGGATGCTTCTCCCACTCTTCGGCCTTCAACAATCGCTTTTCCGCCTCTCGAACCGAGTTGAAATACTGTTCAAGTTTCTGACGGTCCCGCCCGTTGACCCTCCGTTGCATTTGACGAGCTTTTTCTGCAACAGCATCCAGTACGCTTTGCCCTCTTTTGAGACGCTCTACCATCAACTTTTTCTCAGTCGCATTACCTTCGACAAACAATTTTTTGAACACGCGTGACGGTCGCGATTCTGCTGGAATCTCAACGCCAGAACGCGACCACGAAATTCCTGCACTCGATGTGGTCAGCGATAGAGACGCAAACCGAGTCTCCGCCCCCAGACGCTCAGCAGCCAGTTGATCAATCGAAATCGAATTCTTGAACCCCGCACTCAAAGGGTGTCGCATGCCTGTCAAAAACGATTTTCTAGATGCGTGGCCGCCGTTCACTTCAGGGTGGGAGGCCCCGGAGATGTACGTGAAGTCGTCTCGGAATCGTTCAAGAACTTTCAGATAACGAGACAACTCGTAGTTCGAACCGGACTGCGTTGGCGTGATATTGGGCCCGTGAAGCCCTAGCTCGACATTGACCGCAACCATCCGACGCTTGGGACGATTTGTTTGCCGGCTTTCCGATTCATCCGCCGTAGCAGTTCGCGGCATGGACTCGAGGAAGGGAAGCCCCAACGACACACCCGATGCCCGTAAGAAACTGCGACGCGATGGAATCATGAAAGACATAGGAATTGCAACTTCAAATACAAAAGTTTTTGGACCACTCACATGTTACCAGATCACCAGCAACCACCACTAACTCGACTCGAATCTGTTTGCGAGTGTCGACACGATGCAACCAGAACTATCACCGTTGCTGAAACAATTTACTTTGGACCACTAAATGCACTAGATCACGAAACCCATAACCCTTTTCCTTTGCAGATAGCACAAGCTGCTTTATCTGGGCACGATCCGAAAAACCTAGTCGCCGCCCCAACCCATACGTCAGCAGTTTACGCGACAAACCAGTGGCGATCGATTTTTTTTCATTCAGCATCCACTTTTTGAATTCTGTGACATCTTGGAAGGCTGTTTGATCGGCGGTTTCGCCGGAAGCATCAACTGGATGACCAATCTTGTATCGCACGTAGTTAAACGTGAACGGCGCACGTCGCAGCTCGGGGCGTTCTCCATCACCCATCGTGCGATAGTGATCTCGCCAGCCCCCGATTGCGTTAAAGTTTTCCAACGCAAACCCGGGTGGATCAATCTTGTCATGACAGATCGCGCACGACGATTGGTCACGATGTTTTTCCAACTGCTGCCTCAATGTCAGTGCGCCCCGGGCATCTGGTTCAACCGCAGGTATATTCGGCGGAGGCACCGCAGGCGAAATACCCAATAGATTCTCCAGGACCCATGCCCCCCGCAAGACAGGTGATGTATGGGTGCCATTTGCAGTAACTTTCAATACGCTACCCTGCGTCATGACACCCCCTCGAACACTGCCCTCGGGAAGCCTCACCTTACGAATCGCTTGGCCTCGAACCCCCTCAATTCCATAATGAGCTGCCAAACGCCCATTGAGCATCACAAAGTCTGAATCAATGAAATTCATGATGCTTAGATTCTTATCGAGCAACTCCTGGAAAAACGCCTCAGTCTCAGCCACCATCGAAATCTTCAACAACTCGTCAAACTCTGGAAACAGTTTTCCATCAGGTGCGGTGAAATCAATGTCCCGTAGTCCCAACCATTGGCCCGTGAAATTTTCATTGAAGGCATTGCTTCGAGAGTCACGAAGTAACCGCTCAACCTGCTGCCTGAGAACTTTGGGATCACGCAACCTACCCTCCCCAGCCAAACTCAACAATTCATCATCGGGTGTTGAACTCCACAGAAAATACGACAGTCGAGCGGCAAGGGCGTACGGCCCAACATGCTCCTCACCGGATTCCTCACCGGCTTCCTCAAGGAAAAGAAACTCGGGCGAACATAAGGCAGTTTTAAGCGACTGCTTCAGTCCTTCTCCGAACGATTCACCAGCATCCATGGCTAACCGCACGATTTCTACATGAAACGTCAACTCGGCTTCATCGACAGGCCTCCGATACAACCGCGGTAAACAACGACCGAGAATTACCCCAGCATCCTGCACAGTTCCCGCCTCAAGTTCCACACCGCCAAGAAGTTGTTTCCTGCTGGCAGGCGGCCACTTTTCGAGTGGACCTTGAATCGTAATTTCACCGATTTCCAATCCTGGATTCGGATACGTATCGGCATCCTTGCGAGTATCAATGGTTCCGTAGCACTTGGGCTGAAATGTACCTCGGTCTTGAACCAAACGATCAACAAACTCAATTGTTTGCCATTTGTCCGGCTCGATGTCGTAATAGCCAACCAGATGCTTTTCAGCCCTCCCCACGATGGTGTCTCCACCATAGATACGCATGGTGACTGGTTTATCACTCTGGATCGCCCGCACTCGAATCGTACCGTGATAAGTTCCGGCAGGCGCACGCAACCTGGCAAAGTTGACAAGATTAGTAGGGCAGTAATTCGACTGAAAGATCACCAAGCCCGCTTCCGTCCTACGGAACATTTTCCCGAACTGATTGTCATTCAGATTACCCAAATGATCCCGTTGGTCATTCAGGTTTGTGACATGATTGATAAACGCGGGTTGCTTTTCAGGTCCCATCACGGAATCGATGACCGCGTCAGCAGCATCAAGGTAAGCACGCATCGCCTCGGCTGACACCGCTAATCCTTCACCCACATTATCAAAACCATCCGTCGATGCATCTTGTGGCAACAAATCCTTGACCATGACTGAGATGCCGAAGACATCTCGAACGCTATTTTCATACTCAACCCGATTCAATCGACGTAACACCACATCATTTCGTTGTCGCTGAGCGGCATCGATATCGTGACTTAGCGAAGCTAAAAACTTCTGTTTCAAGGCAGCGTTAATCTGAGGCTCAGTTTTGGGAGGCATTTCACCGGACTGAATCCGATCATGCACCAGCACCCAACGCCGTAAGTTTTCAGGATCAGACAGATCACGCCCGAGTGCTGACAAATCCAAACCAACCTCTGCCGTTTCACCCTCATGACATGTAAGGCAATGCTCAACATAAAGCGGTGCCTCCTCTCGCGTCCACAGTCGTTCAGATTCCAATTCCCTACCCGTGCCAACCTCTCCAACATTCTGCCCCAAAACCGACAGAAGCAAGCCATCAGCCAAGCAGAAACCAATGATCAGCAACACAATTGATAAAGTCCGCCTTGCAAACCTGAGCGTGGAATCCCCAAGTAATCGGCGGGACATGGCGTTGTTAAAAATGTATTGCATGAACGTAAACCATTCCAAGAACGTCAAAGCATCATCACAGTGGCAACTCATAACCAACGTGACACAGTATATTAACATTCCTGAGCAGGAAAAATCCTGCAATATAAGACCAGCCCAAGCTGGCATCACAAAAATAAAACTCTCCACCGGTTGACTTAAAGCATCAGCGAGTCAGACCGTTTTAAAAACACCAGCATAGAACGTTACATGAACTCATCGGAACCGTACCAAGTCCCCGGCATGGAATTGGTGGATCACTCCTTTGATGTTCCTTTGGACCACAGTGATCCAAAGGGACGACAGATCAAAGTTTTTGCCCGTGAAGTCCGTGACCTCGACCCGCAAAGCACCCACAAACCATGGCTGATTTTCTTGCAGGGTGGTCCCGGATTCCGGGGTCCGCTCCCCATCCGAAAAGAGGGCTGGCTGAAAAGAGCACTGCAGGATTACCGGGTGCTGATGTACGACACTCGGGGAAATGGACTCAGCACCGCCGTCAATTTCCAAACCCTTGCTGCCGAAGGTGACGCGCAAGGCCAAGCTGACTATCTGAAACATTTCCGCGCAGACAACATCGTCCGTGACGCTGAACTGCTGCGACAGCAGCTAAGCCCTGGCGTGCCTTGGTCAACCATCGGGCAGAGCTATGGGGGCTGGTGCACGATGACGTATCTAAGCTTGCACCCTGAGGGATTGAAAGAGTGCTTTATCTTTGGTGGCGTTCCCGGCTTGCAACGCACAGCCAAAGAAATTTACGAAGGCAGTTTCCCGTTGGTCGAAGAACGAAATCGTCAGTACTTTGAAAAATTCCCGATGGACAAACAGCGTCTGGCAGATCTATGCCGACATTTGCAGCAACATGATGTGCGGTTACCCAATGGAGATCAGCTGAGTCCACGCAGGCTGCAACTACTAGGAATCAGCTTGGGCTTTGCCGATACCGCCGAGGACATTCATTTCCTGCTCGAAGAAGCATTTGTGAAAGTTGGTGACGAGAAAGTCGTCAATCACTCGTTCCTTAAATCGATACAAATGAGAATCCGGTTCGATACCAACCCGATCTTCGCATTGCTGCACGAAGCAATTTACG
>CAXGRW010000417.1:0-5106 GCA_964012125.1 uncultured Rhodopirellula sp. | reverse complement strand
TGCGCATGCCCGCTCACCGATACGGGATGCCCGTTGTGAGCGAACCTGTATCAAACAATCATGCAACGTTGCCCTCACACGAACGCGGAACATGCCCCCGACCAATCCAACACCGCAAGTTGAAATAGCTTAGAATTTCACGGTGCACTCGCTCTTCGCACAAAAGGAGGCCCCGACTCGAAAGAATGAGCCTCTGTAATGGGTAAGTGAAAAAAACTTCAATAGGCCAGCCATGCGTCAATTCGCACTCTGCATTTTCCATATCGCTTTTTGTGGTCTTCAGACTGCGTTGGTTCCACTGCCTTGCACTGCAACCAACGATGACAATCCTTCAGGAATCACCTTTTCATTCCCCGAACAGGAAGCCGCCAAGCAGTTACTGAGCCAGACCGATGCCTACACCGACACAGCAAGTCCCTTTGATCGCAAAGTCAGGATGGGCGTAAACAAGGATCCCGGAATCACGCAGTACTTGGAATTCGTTGCTGCTCAAGTAAAACCGTGGACTGCTGAAGATCAGAGTAACATCCAAAATGCGATCTCAAAGCTGCAATCGCCCTTGAAAAACCTGTCAATCAAACTCGATGCGCCGGTCAACCTCATCCACACAACCGGGAGGGAAGAGAGCGGGGCTGCCTACACCCGTGGCAATGAAATCATCTTCCCAAAAGGTGAACTGAACGCGAATGCAAAATCCCAAACACGCTTGATGGCCCACGAGCTTTTTCACGTGATTTCGCGGCACCATCCACTTCTAAGAGACCGACTTTATGCACTGATCGGTTTCAACAAAGCCAATCCAATTAAACTGCCTGAATCAATTTCATCCTTGCGAATTACCAACCCTGATGCGCCTGTCATAGAACACGTGATGCAACTCACACTCGCTCCAGGGCGATCCGTTCACATCGCACCGATGCTGGTAGCCAAGTCTGACTATATCGAGGACGGCCCAGCAAACCTGTTCGCCTATCTCTCATTTAAACTCATGCAGGTAAAACGCTCATCTGATGGTTGGGTCGCAGACCAAGAAGACGGAGCTGCTATTTTCCACTCACCGAACACTGCGGACTTTCGCCGACAAATTGGAAAAAACACCAGCTACATCATCCATCCTGAAGAAATCTTGGCCGACAACTTCGCACTCATCATGACGAACGGAAGGGTCGTCGACTCGTGGCTCACCGAGAGGATGAAGGCCGAGATCAAGATGTACTTTGAAACCGCAACACAATGAGCGGCGAACACGCCCCCCCGGATAAATCATGATCCAAAACGGTGACACCTCCTCTCCTGACCTCGCTTAACCATGGGTCGCTATACACACCAAACACCTCGGCTAACGAGTGCACCAGTGCCCCGTCTGATCACCCAACCCATCCACATCATTCAAGCGTAACGAAAAATGCAAGCCAATCCGTACCAAACGACCGACATGCAGGGGCAGCAAGCACTGCCTTATAATCGCATCGCCATCACTCCTATTAAATACATGCAACGAGCCTATCGCATGATGGGAGAGCAGTACTTTCTATTTCTCGGAGTTACGGTGTGTGCTCTGCTGATTGGTTCAATCGTTCCGTTTGGGATTCTCTTCGGGCCCATGCTTGCCGGGATTTACCTCTGTTTCCTTCAGAAAGAGTCGGGAACGCCTGTCAAGTTCGACACTCTGTTTCAGGGTTTCGAGCATTTCGTTCCCACCATGTTGGTAATGCTCACCGCCATACTGTGCAATCTACTGTTCACGGTAACAATTATGGCACTTACTTTCTTAGCCGTAATCATTGTGGCCCCCATTGTCGGTAACGGTTCCGTCAATGGGCCTCCCGCGTCAGTCGTCGTAATTGGTTTTACAACGGGATATATCGCTTTAGTGCTGGGAAGTTTCCTTACTTTCGTTCCGTTTACTTTTTGTTTCCAGCTCATTGCCGAGCACAAGCTGCCAGCAGGAGCAGCGATGCAAACGAGTGCTCGCGCGGCCCTGCATAATCTGTTCCCGCTACTCGCAATCTTTATCTGCCTTAGTTTCTTCGGATTGGTCGCGGCACTATTCTGCTATATCCCTTTATTTTTCCTGATGCCACTACAAATAGGCGCGATGTTCATCATCTATCGCGACACGTTTCCCAAGGTAAGCGACAACGAAACCAAGCTACCGTTACCGAGCAGCCCTTGAAACCGTTAACCACAGCCATTGAAGCCCTTCTCGAACAGCCGTTGAAGACAAGCTCAACACTCAGCTTTGCGAGCTTGCAACTAAAGTTCTGTATTGCAGAATCTCCGCCTCGCCTCCATTCGCACAGAGCATCAATAACGCACGATTCCCATCAGTAAAATAGGGGTCGCCCGTAAGATTCCGTCGCGGATTCTGGGCGTTGGCCGAGTCGCATCCTGGTACAAGAGTGAGCTTGGATATTCGTCCCCCATCTGCCAACGAGTCGACCACGTAATCTCTTGATTCATCAACATCAGGATCAATACGATGTGTCGTGAGGTTCCATGTTTTAAGAGTAAAACGGACCCCAATATCCCGGCTCACTTGGCCGATCCACACGGTATTGCCCTGCAGCTTTAATGAGGTTCTCCACAATCGCAGATGCACGCGCTCGTTAATACTGGCCCTGGCCCGCTGCAACGCCAAGTCCTGTATCCGGCCTTGAACAAACAAAGGACTTACAGGCGAATAGCGATAAGCCGAATCAAGTAAGAACGCTTTGGCGGTCTTGAAGCTTGTGCCCCAATTGATTGCCTCAGCATCATCCCACCGGGCCCCAAATGACTGTCGAACCAAATCCCGATTCCCAACGACGACCAGGTTCAACGGATCACCCTCACGACTGCCTTGACGGCCTGCAGTGCATCGCGGTTGCTCTGTTGCCCAACGCACCAAGTCAACCAAATTAACCTCCTGCGTGTCCCCTAATTCGTCTGCCTCTTCCATTGGTCTGAGAGCTAACCCCGGCACTTCGATCGAAAAATTGAAGCGGGTAACATCGCGTTCCGAGACAAACCGCAGGTCAATGGTTTTCAGCCCCTCATCCAAGCTCGTAAACACGACACCAGCCCTCTGTTGGCCGGGTGGAATGGTGCCACCGCGCAGTGCTTGCTCCTTGAACAACGCCGACATTCGTCGGTTAGCACTCCTCGCGCTAATGATTTTGGATGGCAGCAACGGCAGCAGAAAAAGAAACAACCACCCTAAAATCCCGAAACTCAGCAATCTCTTTCCAACCGAAAAATGATTTACCGACGCAGCTTCTAGAGCGGTGTAATAGCTCGGATCAACGCTGTACAAGTCGAGCCGCTGCCCAACGTCAGACTGGTTGTCGATCTCCAGCCAGACGGGCTGCACCCCTCGACGCGCCAAATGCACACCGAAAAACTTAACGCTTTCCCGATCACTCAGAACGGCTACAGAAACACTCAGCCCTTCGGCTTTCTGTTGTTCTAATCGCTCGAGAAATGGACGGTGACTTGGATCGGGGTGATAACTCGTCGTCACCCAACGCAAAGGACGTGGTCTCATTGCAACTTTCACACGGGTAAGGCAAACAGATTCATACCGACATCAACCATGCAGACACACATGACCACCACAACGCGGGCGAAAACTGCACGCAATCAAATCCGCTAGTACACCAATCAGTTGCCGTTCGCGGACAACTAGTTCGATGACGCCTGGTTATTTCGCAGGTCGTCCTGCCATTGCTTCGGCTTGACCGACACATCACTATCGTCCTCATAGTGTTTACGCAGCCGATCAAGTTCAGTCTTCGCCTCAGCGATCTGCTTTGCAAACGCGGGATTTTCGTACTGGTTCACGAGTTCATCTGGATCGTTTTCCAAGTCATAGAACTCCCATTCATCGAACTGATAAAAATGCATCAGTTTATATTTCTCGCCACGAACTCCGTAATGGCGTGGCACCATATGTACACTGGGGTATTCGTAATAGTGGTAATACAGACTCTTCCGCCAGTCTGACGGTTTCTCTCCTTTGAGCAGCGGCACAAGAGACTTTCCTTGCATATCTGCAGGAACTTCTGTGCCGGCCATTTCCAAAAACGTTTCCGCATAATCGAGATTTTGCACCAGTTGGTCATTGTCCGATCCCGCCTTCGTGACGCCTGGCCATTTCACGATCAGAGGCATCATCATCGACTCGTCGTACATCCAGCGTTTGTCGTACCAACCATGGTCCCCAACATAAAACCCTTGATCAGACGAATAGATCACGACAGTGTTGTCACTTAACCCGAGCTCTTCCAACGTCTCCATCAAGGTCCCCACACTTTCATCTACCCCTTTGATGCACCGAAGGTAGTTCTTGGCATAACGTTGGTACTTCCACCGCACCAGGTCTTTACCTTTCAGGTTCGCTTGATGAAACGCCTGATCCCGAGGCTCATACGCATCCCGCCATGCTTTTAATTGAGCAGGGGTCATGCGCTGCATGTTCCGCCAAGCAGATTTATCGTACCGGCCTTTGTGGGCATCTCCATCAAAGCTAGGAACAAGATCGACGAACAAATCAAAGTTGAGATGCATATGACGGTCAATTTCAAGTTCCTGGAATCGAGCCGGAGGAGCATTATCCTCCCATTTATCAAACAAGGTGGCCGGCTCAGGCAGATCAATGTCAGCGTAAAGATTCAAATGCCGTTTTGCCGGCATCCAATTGCGGTGTGGTGCCTTGTGCTGCACCATCAACATGAACGGCTTGCCCTCTTCACGCCCCTCTTTCAGCCAGTCCACAGCAAGATCGGTCACCACGTCGGTGCAATGCCCTTGGATCCGCGTCCGCCCCTCCGGAGTGATCATGTCTGGGTTGTAGTACAAGCCTTGCCCGGGAAGCACTTTCCAGTCCGAGTAACCCTGCGGCTTCCCTTTCAGATGTGATTTTCCGTACATAGCTGTTGTGTAGCCGGCATCTCTCAATAGCTTCGGGAAAGTCTGTTGGCTCCAGTCGAAGGAGTTTCCATTGTTCATGAAGCCATTCTTATGGCTGTGCTTTCCAGTCTGGATCACTGCGCGACTAGGGCCGCAGATTGAGTTGGTGCAGAAGCTGTTTCGAAACACGATTCCTTGTGACGCCAACGCATCAAT
>CAXGRW010000416.1:0-5121 GCA_964012125.1 uncultured Rhodopirellula sp. | reverse complement strand
TACATCACGCAATTGAGCGTACGCGAGCATATTAGTTAGTAACCAGCAGAACCGCTGCAACCTGAAAATCCCCACCAAACTAGATCTTCGCGGCGCGAGAGACACGAGAAACAGAAGTGAACATCGTTTATCTCACAACCGAGGCCGTGCCGTTCGCAAAGACGGGTGGATTAGCGGATGTCTGCGGCACCCTTCCTTCACGAGTTGCAGGACTTGGGCATCGTACGGCCATCATCATGCCCGCCTTTCGCAGCGTCCACCAAAGTCATGCGGGCGTCGAACCGACCGACATCAGTTTTGCGATCCCAATGAGTCCTCGAAAAATCGTGGGGTGCCGACTCCTGAGAGGACGACTTCCCAGTGCACAGGATGTTCCGGTCTGGTTCATTGACCAACCTCAATATTTTGATCGCGAATCGCTTTATGGAACCGCCACAGGAGACTATCCGGACAACGCCGAAAGATTTTCGTTCTTCTGCCGCGCCGCCATACAGGCAATGCAGAGAATTGGTTCAAACTTCGACATCGTGCACTGCAATGACTGGCAAACCGGACCAATACCATCAATGCTGGCTGCGGACCGAAATCTTTCGCCCGCGTTGAAAGATCACGCTACCTTCCTGACGATTCACAACCTGGCGTACCAAGGCAATTTTCCCAAATCAGAATTTGAGTGGATGGGGCTTGATTGGCAACACTTCAACCACGACGAGTTTGAGTTTTATGACCACGTCAATTTCCTGAAAGCTGGAATCGCAGCAGCAGACACCATTACAACTGTCAGCCCGAGGTATTCCCAAGAGATTCGGACGAAAGAGCACGGCTGTGGATTGGAAGCGGTACTTGAAAATGTTTCTGATCGCATTTCTGGGATCACAAATGGCATTGATCAAACCGTCTGGAATCCAAAAACCGACACAAAATTGGCTGCCAACTATGACGTGAAATCATGGCAGCAAGGAAAGCTAGCGAACAAACGAGCCTTACAGCAACAATTCGCACTTGAGCAAAGCGACGAAGTGCCAATGATTGGTTTGGTTGGTCGTTTGGCCGAACAAAAAGGCTGGGACCTTATCCTTCCAGTCCTACGTTGGCATCTTCGCGAGAATCGTCCCACCCAGTGGATCGTCTTGGGAAGTGGCGATGCGCAATTCGAGCAGGAATTGCGGGCCTTGAAGGACGAACACCCCGATCGTTTTGCGTTACATGTTGGATTCAGTGACATGCTAGCGCATCGCATCGAAGCCGGATCAGATATTTTCGTGATGCCGAGCCACTACGAACCGTGCGGCTTGAACCAACTTTACAGCATTCGTTACGGAACCATTCCCGTCGTGACTCCAACAGGCGGCCTGGCCGACACTGTAGTCGACTGCAACGAGATTTCACTCGCCGATAAAACCGCTACAGGCTTCCACCTTCACGCTATTTCACCTCAAGGGCTTGATGACGCGATCGGCCGAGCACTGCACCTCCGATACCATGATCCACAGCAATGGGCAAAATTAATCGAAACAGGAATGACTCAGGATTGGTCGTGGAAGAAAAGTGCCATGGAATACGAATCGCTCTATGCGAAAACCTTAGCCCTTAAGTCTGCCGCAAAGCGGACTGAGTGACGCTAGCAGTAAAAAGCTCTGCTATTCCTCATTCTCGCTGCGATGATTTGAACAAATGGGGTAGGATTTTGACTCTGAATCAAGAGCCATACGTTTGAGCGATAAGGTAGTTTGCTCAGCATCTGCGGAGTGACCGATGATCGAGGCAGCAAAGCCCACTGCACAACCAACGTCAGCCAGCACTCCATCCCAAGGGGCCGGTGAATCACGTTTTGATCCCGTCACAGGTAACTGGACTCTTTTCGCTCCTCGCCGCTCAGAGCGTCCCGACGAATTTGTGGAATCCCGCGAACGCATTCGCCACCAAGTCGCGTGCCCGTTTTGTCCCGGTAACGAGAGCAAAACTCCACCAGCGGTCTGGATTGGCCACTCGGAAAACAACGAATCTGTCGCTAACGAGTGTCAGCAACCAACCGAGCTGTCGCGACAACAAACTGCTGTAAAAAACGAATGGGCGGTTCGTGTCGTGCCCAACAAATTCCCAGCAGTTGCCAGCGTTGGGGAAACAGACGGCACCTCTTGCACCGATCCACAGCGATTATCAGGAAATCATGCGACCTCCGCATCAGAGTCGGCACTTTTTCAACGACGCCCGATCGCAGGTGGCCACGAAGTCATCATTGAATCTCGCAACCATATCCAATCAGTCACTGACCTCGATGTCGCCGAGGCTGCACTTGTTTTCAAAGCGTATCGAGATCGCCTGCGACATTGGCGTGATGTACCCGGCATCGCCTACATCAGCACCTTCAAGAATGTAGGCAGCAAAGCTGGAGCGTCTCTGCGACACTCACACAGCCAACTAATCGCAACGGATCGAATTCCACCCATGGTGTCGACCGCGGCAGAGCGAATGTCAAATTACCGCCTCACGCAGGGAAGCTGCCTGCACTGCGACCTTGTTCGCGCCGAATTGAAGGCGAAGGAAAGGATCATTTGGCGAGATGACTCACTAGTCGCTTTTTGTCCCTTCGCAAGTAATCTCCCATTTCTGGTTCGGATTACGACGTTGGCACACCAGCCCTGCTACGAGGATCTTGCAGAATCCGACATCGAATCAGTTTCACGTCTTGTGAGACGTGTTGTTTCATGGATTGAAAAGTTATTTCCCGATACGGCCTACAACTTCTGCCTTCATACACGCCCACCGGGCTGCAACGATCCCGCAGACGCCCACCACTGGGCAATCGAGATTTTCCCACGGATGACACAAATCGCCGGATTTGAATTCAGCAGTCATTGCATGATCAACCCAGTGCTGCCTGAGGATGCGGCAACCCAACTACGCAATCATGCATTGGCAGAAGATCCACGGCTCATACTCTGAGTACCACACGAACCCTATGGGGGTGATGCGACCGGCAAGGCTCCTGTGAAATCAACGCAGCGAAATAGGCTCAGTGAAAGCACTCATTGCCCAAACCCCGTGCCTTGTTGCCGAGATACAGCACTTGCCTCCCTACACTGCCAGACCCTACAAATCCAATGGACTTTGCTGCCCATTGGACCCGATAGGTAACTTACGGAAACGCGTACAACTGCGCAAACGGGTCTAGTCATAGGACTCACGTCTCGTTTCAGCGACCAGTTTTGTAAGGTGTCCACACAACACCTTCAAAATCGCCATTCGGCGATGAATCCTGCGCTTATACAATCATTGTTTGTCGACCAAGCGACTCAAACTGACATAAGAAAAAATGACGCTGCACGCATCCCTCTGTCTCGTTCTGCACAACCATCAACCGATCGGAAATTTTGACGGGGTGTTTGAACAGGCTTATCAGGACAGCTATTTGCCGTTCCTGAATGTATTTGAACCGTACGAACAATTGCGGATTTCACTACACACATCGGGCCCGCTAATGATGTGGCTCGCTGAGCGGCATCCCGAGTACCTAGATCGTATCCGGATGCTGGTTGATGTCGGTAGGATCGAAATCATTGGTGGCCCTCAGTACGAGCCGATACTTACCATGCTGCCGTCACGGGACAGAATCGGGCAGATCCAGGCCTACAGCGCTTGGCTCGAGCGCAATTTGGGTGCCGCGCCATCGGGAATGTGGATGCCAGAACGGGTTTGGGAATCATCGCTGGCGAGCGATCTGGTTGATGCGGGCATCAGCTACACAGTTCTAGATGACTTTCATTTCCGGGCAGCTGGCCTCGAGGATTCCGAACTGTCCAGCTACTACCTGACCGAAGATGACGGTCGCATCCTTAAAATTTTCCCAGGCTCCGAGCACCTCCGCTACACCATTCCTTTTCAACCCGCCACCGAGACGATTGAGTACTGTCGTCAGGTCGCGGAAAAATCGCCAGGAGCGATTCTCACCTTTGGCGACGATGGTGAGAAATTTGGTACTTGGCCCGATACCAAGTCACATGTTTATGACGACGGATGGCTGCGATCATTCTTCGATGCTCTTACAGACAATGCAGATTGGCTCCAAACCGCAACACTTGGCCAAGCTGTCCAACAAACCACGGCAGCAGGTAAGATCTACTTGCCGGACTGCAGCTACCGTGAAATGACAGAGTGGGCGTTGCCAGTCAAAGCCCAGGCTCAATTCGAGGATGTGGTGCATGCCTTGGAAGATCACCAGCGATGGAAAGATCTGAAATCGTTCGTGCGAGGTGGTTATTGGCGCAATTTCAAGACCAAGTATGACGAAACCAACGAAATGTATGCTCGCATGATGAACGTCAGCAAGCGGCTTAGTGAGGCAGAAGAAGCAGGTGCTGACGCTGGTGAACTGTCCGTGATCAGAGATCATCTATACCGCGGACAATGCAATTGCCCTTACTGGCATGGCGCCTTTGGTGGCATCTATCTGCCCCACTTACGTAATGCAATTTACAATCACTTGATCGAAGCAGACACACGGCTCGATCAAATTATGGACTCTGAACTAACGGCCGTTCAGGCAACCGCCGAGGATTATAACTTTGATGGTCTACAAGAAGTTCGCCTCAGCAACAACCAACTATGTGCATGGTTAGCTCCAGCACGCGGTGGTCGACTGTATGAACTTGATATCCGCACGATCGGACACAACCTGTTGGCCACACTGCAACGTCGGCAAGAGAATTACCACCAGAAAGTCCTCAACGGGCCGAGCAACGACGATGAAGATGTTGCCAGCATTCACGATCGAGTGGTGTTCAAACAGAAAGATCTGGATCAGCGGCTGCACTATGACACGTATCCCCGAAAAAGCTTGATGGATCATTTTTACGATGATCAGGCAACACTCGACTCGGTTGCCACTGGCCAAGCCATGGAGCGAGGGGATTTCGTTGACCTTCCCTACGAAACCAAACTTCGGCGTGGATCTGACCGCGTTCAAGTTCAGATGCGCCGCGACGGTAATGCTTGGGGTATTCCTATCACCCTTACCAAAGCCGTCACAATGGTCGCAGGTAGCAATCGCTTACTTTTCACATACTTGCTTGAAAACTTGCCCCCCGGAAAACCATTGCACTTTGCGATCGAAATGAATTT
>CAXGRW010000415.1:0-5122 GCA_964012125.1 uncultured Rhodopirellula sp. | reverse complement strand
GTGTTTCCGGTAGCTAGAAGGCGTGATGTCGCGTACGCTTTCTCGCTCTTCCCACTTCACAGGAGGCCCTTGGGCACGATGAAAGTTGGCGTAACAAAGGAAATCTATCCGGGTGAATGCCGAGTCGCGGCAACCCCCGAGACGGCTCGGCGTCTAATCGAGAAACAGGGTTTTGAAGTAGCCGTGCAATCGGGAGCTGGTGACTTAGCCAGCTTTCCAGATGATCGCTACCTCGCTGCGGGCTGTCAGATTGTTGATTCTGCAGACCAAATCTGGTCCGAATCGGACATAGTGCTTAAAGTCCGCAGCCCAGAGCAAAGCGAAGTTCAGCAACTGCGTCCCGAGACAACGCTCATTAGCTTCCTGGCCCCCGGGCAAAACCCGGATTTACTGGAAAGCATTGCATCGCAAAAAGCTTCTGCGATCGCGATCGAAGCAGTCCCTCGCATCAGTCGCGCCCAAAAACTGGACGCACTATCATCGATGGCGAATATCGCTGGCTATCGCGCTGTGGTTGAAGCTGCTGGTCTATTCGGTCGTTTCTTCACCGGACAGATCACTGCAGCGGGCAAAGTGCCGCCGGCGAAAGTATTAGTAATCGGGGCGGGCGTTGCAGGCCTGTCGGCCATCGGTACCGCTCGCGGCTTGGGCGCCATTGTTCGAGCATTTGACGTGCGGCCTGAGGTTGCTGACCAAGTCAAAAGCATGGGAGCCGATTTCCTCATGCTGGAATTTGAGTCGGATGAATCCGGTGGCACCAGCGGCGGCTACGCCAAGACGATGAGCCAAGAGTTCATTGATGCAGAAATGGCGTTATTTGCGGCTCAGGCAAAAGAAGTCGACATCATCATTACGACGGCTTTGATTCCCGGCAAACCCGCCCCCAAGCTGATCACCCGTGCGATGGTTGAGTCGATGCGACCAGGTAGCGTCGTGGTTGATCTGGCTGCCGAACAGGGCGGGAATTGCGAATGCACCATCCCCAACGAAGTCACCACTCATCACGGTGTCCACATCATCGGCTACAGCGATCTCGCGAGTCGTTTGGCCAACACGTCCAGCCAACTGTATGGAACCAACCTCGTCCATTTGCTTGATGAGATGGGCGGGGCAGAGGCTTTCAAGTTTGACATGGAAGACGTTGTCATTCGCAGCGCTACCGTAGTCAAAGATGGCGAGGTCACATGGCCGCCACCGCCCGTATCGGTATCTGCGGCAGCTCCTAGCCAAGCTCCAGCACCAGCGGCGCAGGAAACGGTGGAATCACCGAGCAAAATTCCATGGCTCAGTTACATCATGCTTCTCGTGGTTATCCTCGCGCTCGCGGGCGTCGCCATGACACAAAATGCGGGTTTCATCACAGACTTTACCGTCTTCCTGTTGTCCTGCATCATCGGTTGGCAAGTCATTTGGAATGTCTCCGCCTCACTGCACACTCCTCTGATGAGTGTCACCAACGCCATCAGTGGCATCATCGTCGTTGGCGGTATGGTTCAGATGGGTGTTAGTAGCAGCCCTGCAGTCTGGTTGGCCGCCATCGCGATTTTCGTTGCTTCCATCAATATCGCTGGTGGCTTTCTGGTCACCCACCGCATGCTAAAGATGTTCCGCAAATAAGATTGCGATGACTCACTCTCCTCTGCTGAACCCAATGTTTCAAAACGTGATTGACATGGATTTGACCTCAACACAACTGCTTGCCAGCGAAACGCTTTCCATCGCAGTTTCCTCGGCCAAAGTTGCCTATTTGGCCGCCGCAGTGCTGTTCGTCCTCAGCTTGGCTGGTTTATCAAAACAAACCACAGCAAGCAGAGGCAACCTGCTGGGCATCATTGGCATGCTGATAGCGATTGCCGTCACCATCGTTGCAATGCTGTCGGCTGAGCACACCATCGCGGTTTCCACCTACACAATGATGGCTGTGGCGATCACCGCAGCTGTTGTGGTGGGTGCGGTCATGGCCGTACGCGTGCCGATGACCGGCATGCCTGAACTCGTCGCTATGCTGCACAGCTTCGTCGGCCTTGCTGCAGTGTTGGTGGGTATTTCGAGCCACATAGAGTCTTACGCTGATGTTCCCTCTGGTGAACTTCTCATTCACGACATTGAAATCTTTATCGGCGTGTTCATCGGTGCCATTACCTTCACGGGCTCAATCATTGCGTTCTTGAAACTCCGAGGCACGATTGGCGGAAAACCACTGACTTTGCCGGGCAGACACATGATCAACTTGCTCATGGTAGCTGCCTGCATTGGCTTGGGTGTCTGGTTCTGCCAGGAGTCACACAATCCCGATGGATCGCACAACGCCGGCGGGCAGGCCATGACCGCGTTGCTGGTCATGACGGGAATCGCCTCGCTGATTGGCGTGCATTTAGTGATGGCGATTGGTGGCGCTGACATGCCCGTGGTCGTTTCAATGCTGAACTCCTATTCAGGATGGGCGGCGTCAGCAGCAGGCTTCATGCTTAAGAATCACCTTCTGATCGCCACGGGTGCTCTTGTCGGCAGTTCCGGTGCGATTTTGTCCTACATCATGTGCGCGGCGATGAACCGTAGCTTTATCAGCGTCATCCTGGGTGGTTTCGGTGGCGGTGGCGGTGGCCCGGCAGCAGCGGTCGAAGGAACAGTCACCGAGTTTAGTGTCGATGACACAGTCGACATGTTGGAAGAATCCAATAGCATCGTCATCGTGCCAGGCTACGGCATGGCAGTCGCGCAGGCACAACATTCACTGGCAGAAGTCGTCAAAATCCTGCAGTCAAAAGACAAACAGGTACGTTTCGCGATCCATCCAGTCGCCGGCCGTCTGCCAGGACACATGAATGTGCTGCTGGCCGAAGCCAATGTGCCCTACGACATTGTGCTGGAAATGGACGAGATCAACGATGACATGCCTGACACAGACGCAATTCTTGTGATTGGTGCCAACGACATCGTAAACCCGGCTGCTTTGGAAGACCCAAATAGCCCAATCGCTGGCATGCCTGTCCTCGAAGTCTGGAAAGCCGCCAACTGTGTCGTCATGAAACGGGGACTCGCAACTGGCTACGCTGGCGTCGACAACCCGCTGTTCTACAAGGACAACACTCAAATGCTTTTTGGAGACGCCAAGCAAAATGTGGATGCGATTCTGCGAGCACTACAAGGAAGCTGAGTTCGTGAGCATCCTTAAAAATCTCTCCGGTGTCGCAACACAAACAGCCTTGTCACCAGCACCAGCTGGCAAAACTGAAACAACCAACTCAGAAAACGGAGCCACGGCCACGGGATTGCTGAATCGCTGAATCACCACACTTTTGTTCCTGACCAGTAGCATGATAGAGTTCAATGAAGTATCTCAAATTTACTCTATTTGCTTCAATCTTGGTGGCCTTGGCGTTGGGCCTACTGCTGTACCAGATGTCGACGCGAGTGCCGTCAAAAGTTGTGATTGCCGCAGGTCCGGCCGGTGGCAACTACTACCAACTGAGCAATGAAATTGCGAAGAGGTTGGAAGATCAGCTGGGCACAGAAGTTGAGGTGCTTGAGTCGCGGGGTGCGTTAGACAACCTGCACCGAATCCAGGACGGCGTCGTTGATTTCGCGTTGTATCAACCTGACACAGCAAGAGGCACCAATGAAGAGGAGACTCCTGACTCAGCGGCCTTTGTCGCGAACCTGTACTCGGAGGTGCTGCACATCTTTGCCGCCCCGAACAGCGGCATTGAGAAGGCTGGCGATCTAAAAGGTAAAAAAGTCGCGATCGGCACTCAGGAGTCTGGTGACTTTGCCATCAACAAAACCTTGCTGGAACACTTGGGCATCGGACTGGATGACATCGAGAAAGTCGATGTTGTTTACCAGGACATCCCAGACTTGCTGCGGTCCGGCGAACTCGATGCTGCCTGCATGGCAGGTGGACTCCATTCGCCCGCATTCGTGGAAACCGCACGCGTCCCGGGAGTCAAGTTGATCCCAGTCCCGTTCGCGGACGCGATGGCGTTGCATCACGTGTCAACTTTTCCAACAAACATTCCGGCAGGGTTCTACCGAACAGCCCCCCCAGTGCTGCCTGAATCTGAGATCAAAACAGTCTCAAGAAGAGCCAAATTGCTGACAAGACCTGATGCACCAACGGTTCTTGTAGAGGCCGTGACCAACGTCGTGATGGACGAACATTTTCAACGGAGCAACGAACTGCACGAACTGTTTGACCAAGGAAAGGCCTTTGCCATGGCCAACCCCGAGTTCCCCATCCACGCTGGGGCGGAACACATTTACAACCCAGCGCTCAAACCGTTGCTCAATCCTGATTTTGTGGAAGCTACCGAGGGTCTTAGGTCGTTCTTTTTCTCGTTGCTCGTCGCGGGTTGGTTGTTGGCAAGATGGCTGCGTGATCGAAGACTCAAGCAGGACGAACATGAGTTAGATCGCTTTGTGCGTCTCGTGCTCGAGATCGAGCGAAGGCAACTCGGGCTCGATGAAGACGAATTGGGTAACGATGTAGAAAAATTGCAAAGCCTGTTGGACGAAGTGACTCAACTGAGACAGGAAGCCTTGGGCGAATTCAACGCACACTCAATGAACGAAGATCCGTCTGTCGCCTGCTTCGTACAGATGTGCCATGCTTTGAGCAACAAAATCAATGCAAAACTGACGCGTCAGCGCACAGATCGACAGATGCGTTTATTCATGGAACTCAGTTCACAGCAATCCACTAATACTGGTGATCCAACCCAAAGCAGTGGCACAACCTGACTCGTAACCCCGCAAACAAGTGTCGGAAATTGCTTCCAAGCAGCATTTTCCGAAGCCGATACGAGGGAGTCGTGAGTAACGCCATGGATCAAACAACCCACCGCTTTTGGTTCAGCCCAAAATCGTGCCCGCTGGCGGATTGTGTCCTCTCAAAAACTCCACTCCGGCCATTTCACGCTTACCGGCGGGTTGCAGTTTCTGTATTTCAATCAGAGAATCCGAAGCTGCCACAACGAATTCATCACGCGGCACAATCTCACCGGGAGCGTGCGAACCAGCGGGTTCATCCAACACCCTGATTTCCTTGATCGCAATACGAATGGCGGTTTTTGATCCCACTGGTTTGAAATGGGTGTAAGCGATCGGCCAAGGTTGCATGCCA
>CAXGRW010000414.1:0-5125 GCA_964012125.1 uncultured Rhodopirellula sp. | reverse complement strand
AGTGGTGATCGAGGATTTGGTTTGCAGGTAGGTTTCGTGCTCAGAGAAAGTCTCTTGCATAAAATCAACTTCATGAATGAAGTGAGAAACAGATGGTAAAAAAACTAGCAATTGATTGGGACGAAAGTGAACTGAGGTTGGTGGCCGCTCAGTGCAGTGGTAGCAACGTCAAGGTCACCGACGCTCGGGTGATACCGATCGAGGATGATGTCCTTCAGACGCTCAAGGCCGCCCTCGACGGTCACGGCATGGAAAACACCGAAGCCTTGGTTGCGATCGGGCGTGGTCGGGCAGAATTGCGAGAACTGCAATTGCCTCCTGTACCGGAGGATGAACTGCCGGACATGGTCCGTTTTCAGGCCAGCAAAAGTTTTGCGACCGCTGGTGACAATGCGACAGTCGATTATCTGGTCACCAATCGAAATGAAACTGGTGTCGAAATGATCGCTGCGGCCCTGGGGGCCGAAGAACTCAAAAGACTTCGCGGTGTGTGCGAATCAGGAAGCCTTGTTGCAAAAAGGATTTCCATTCGACCCCTCTCGGCGGCCGCTCTCTATCTGCTGAAACAGGAACGTTCGAGTGCTAACGATACCGTTCTGATTGATTTGCTTTCTGATGAAGCCGAAATTGTGGTTGCCCGAGATGGACGCGTGATCTTCGTTCGTACTGTTCGGATGCCTTCCGCGGAGGATGCACGTGGGCGAGCACTCGCGGGTGAACTCAAACGCAGCTTGGTTGCCTGCGGATCCAGCGGGACGTTGGAGCGAGTTGTTCTGTGGGGGCGAGCAGCAGTGCACTCGCAGGACGTCGAGATGTTGGTGGAAGCCACCGACAGCAAAGTTGAGGTGTTGGACCCATTCTCGCTGGTCGATGTGGACCGAAACACGAAACAAAACATGCCTGAGCATGTGGGCCGTTTAGCACCGCTGGTTGGCCTTTTAGTTGCCGATGAAACAGGGGCTGATCGTCTGCTTGACTTCTTGAATCCGCGAAAGCGGGTAGAAGTGGTCGAGAACCCGTATCGAAAATACTTGATCGCCGCAGTCCCTGTAGCCGTGGCAGCCTTGGTGGCCTTCTTCATCTATCGCCAACTCGGAGCACTCGATGGGCGGATCGAGGGGCTGAAAATGGCGAACAACGATAAACAGAAAGGTGTCAAAGCGGCGGATGTGAGTATCGCACGCACCGAACTCGTCGACAAATATTTGGACGGAGATGTCAACTGGTTGAATGAAATCCGTCGACTTGCCTCAAAAGTTCCTGAATCGGACAAGTTGATCGTTCGCAGTGTTTCCGCTGTGAGTGATTCTAGAAATGGTGGTGGAACGATGACCATCGAAGGAGCCGTCACGAAACCCGCCATCATTGAAGAATTTGAGGGTGCGATTCGTGATGATTTTCGTACCGTTCAAGGCGATGGCGCGAGTGAGTTGCGAACGTCTGATCAATATCGCTGGAGCTTTACCGAGACTATCAAAATTGATCCCAGTCATGTCCGTGATCAGCGATACATCGGGATCAGTGAAGCTCTTGACGAGGGTGATCTTGATCCAAAGCAAGAGGACGCCGAAAAAGAGGACACCGAACAACAGGACGCCGAACGGGGCTTGGGAGAAGTAGGAACGAATCCCGAGGATCAAGCGGCGCCAGAGGATGATGCTCCGGCAGGTGTTGCGGCGAGCGAAGAGTCACCCAGTGTTGATAATAAAAAAGGTGCGGGTGAGGAGGATTCAGGTGAACCCATAGGCGAGCCAACCGAGGGGGATGAAGAGAAAGGCGGCAAGGACTCGCGGGACAGCGAAGATCCTCCACCGGAAAAGGACACAGGTAAGTCAGAGGCTGGTGATAATCCAACCAAGGGTGGGCCAGATAAAGAACTGGAAACGAGCCCTGAGCGTGAGCCAGCGGCAGATGCGGACGATGAAGTCGTTGCTGAAATTCGAACTGAGGTGAAGTCATGAATGAAAGAGAAAAGAACCTCGTCAAAATCATCGGAACGATGTTTGTTCTGTATCTGCTTTGGTCTGGATACGGGCGTTACCAGTCCGCTGTCTCGCAACGCACGAAACAGATTGAACAGCTGACCAGCAAGCAATCAGAACTGTCAGAGAAGGTGATGATGGGCGCCATTGCTGACGGAACGTTCGGTGAGTACACGGCCCGTTCGCTACCGAGTAACCCAGAAGCTGCACGCAGTCAGTACCAGCAGTGGTTGCTTGAATTGGTGCACGACAAGGGAATGGACAATGTTCAAGTTGACTTCACCAGTTCGCGACCCGTTGGAGGCATCTATCAGAAGGTTGACTTTCGTATCACTGGCGCGACTGAGTTGCCTGAGTTGATCGGAATGATGCACGATTTTTACGCAAAAGATTACCTCCACCGGATTCGTGAGTTGTCCATTGTGCCTGTCAAAAAAGGCGGATTCACGGTCACAATGAACGTTGATGTGGTCGCCTTGGCAAATGCGCCGAGTGATTTGCCTGAACGCTCGGAACCGTCGTATCGCGTTGACGCCGATGCTGATGCCTACATCGATGCGATCATGAATCGCAATCTTTACGAGCCACCAAATCAAGCACCACGTTACAGCGGTGGACGCTCGATTGAGGCGGTTGTGGGTCGCGACTCACCGACTCCATTGACGTTCAAAGACCCAGAGGGTCACGATATCACGTTTGAATTGGCAGAGGAGCCACCTGAGTTTGTGCGTCTTGATTCCAGAAGCGGAACGCTGCGAGTGAATTCTGATGTGACGCAGGAGTTCGAAGTCTTGGTGCGAGCGATTGACAGTGGATATCCGCAGCAGACGACAGAACAATCGATCACGGTTCGTGTTGTCGATCCGCCGCCGCCACCGGCTGAGCCACCTGCTAAGCCGTCGTTCGACGACGCATCGCAGACGGTCTTGACCGCACTGGTTCAAGGCAGAAACGACTGGACCGCGTGGATGCATGTGCGGACTCGCGATCAAACCCTGAAGTTGAAGATCGGTGACAGTTTTGAAATCGGCAGCCTCAAGGGAATCGTGTTTGATGTGAATCCTCGCTACGCAACCCTCGAAATCGATGGTAGACGCTTCGAATTGAGGCCCGCTGGGAATTTGGGCGTTGCCGCAAAGCGATCTGAGGTTGATTGATCAGCCCAAGGGGCACTACTCTGCCTGTCACTGGATCAGGTCAGGAACTCGTTGCACGAAAGAATCTGTTGAGCGAATCTGCCCGTGTTTCGGCGATTCATTGCCAATCGCTTTCAATTCAATACCCAGGCGGAACTCGGGCTGTCGATAAGATAAGCCTGAAGGTGAATCCGGGTGAGATCGTATCATTGATCGGCCCAAGTGGGTGCGGCAAGACAACCTTGCTGCGGCTCATGGCTGGGCTCGAACAACCCACGGAGGGAACGGTCAGCCTAAATCCGCCGGTACAAGGTGACGCCGGTGGAATCGCCTTTGTCTTTCAGCAACCTTCCTTGTTGCCATGGCGAACAGCCATTCAAAATGTTGTGCTGCCACTTGATTTGATTGGGAAAGGTTCCCCATCAACTCGTCGAGAAATTGCATCTGAGTTGTTGAGGACGGTCGGACTGGGAGATGCGGCCACACGTTTTCCATCAGAGTTGTCGGGTGGAATGAAAATGCGCGTCTCCATCGCGAGGGCATTGGTCACTGATCCACATGTACTATTGCTCGATGAGCCTTTTGCTTCGCTCGATGATATGTTGCGGAATCAGTTGGGGCAGCTTCTGTTGGAACTTTGGGAAAGACGACGATTCACCGTCGTGATGGTGACTCACAATGTTGCTGAATCGGTACTGTTGTCTCAGCGGATCGCTGTCATGCGTGAGGGGGCGTTGGCGAGTGTTCTTGAAAATCCACTTCCGCAACCGCGTAATGAAGACATTCGGGCAACAGTCGAATTCGGTGAGTTCTACGGGCATGTCAGTCGCGTGTTGCGAGGAGAGTAATCGATGATTGCAGTTCTTTCACCGCGGCAGCGTGAGATCCTGGTGAGTGTCAGCTTGGTTGCAGCCGTCGCCTGCATCCTGCTTGGCGTCTGGGAATTCATTGTTTGGAAGTTCGATTTGCCCAAGGCACTTTTGCCAACGCCCAGGCAGTGCTGGAATGCGGCTGTGTTGGAGCGAGTCGCCTTGTTTCGAGCCACCATTTCGACAGGTTTTGCTGCGTTCAGTGGACTGTTGGTGGCGGTTGCTGTCGGTTACGCCTTGGCTGTTATCTTCAGCCAATCTAGGAGTTTGCGGCTGGCCCTGTTTCCATACGTCATCCTGTTGCAGACCGTTCCGATCGTGGCCATTGCACCGTTGTTGATTGTTTGGAGTGGATACACCTTTCGCACCGTGCTTATTGTGACCGCGATTGTATGTCTGTTTCCGATCGTCAATAGCGTGACAGGTGGCTTGCTGAGTACGAAGCAGGATACAAACGACTTGTTTCGATTATATGGAGCGGGACGTTGGAAGCGTTTGCTGCATTTGCAAATTCCATCCTCGGTCAATCATTTGATGCTTGGTACAAAGACCAGTAGCGGATTGGCTGTGATTGGTGCGATTGTGGCAGAGTTTTTCGTCGGAAATAGCACTTCCTATGATGGCTTGGGAACACTCATGACAGGCTGGGCCAACTTGCTGAAAACGGATGCCTTGATCTCCGCTGTTTTTGCATCAGCGATGCTGGGTGTTGTCCTGTTTGGCACGGTTCATCTGATCTCGGCTGTCTTCCTGCGACGTTGGACAAAATTCGCAACGACAGCTGGTTGATAAAATTGATTCAGGCTTCTGTGCACGCTGATTGCGACGAAGGCTACGCTAGAATCCGAATTTTTTCTGCCACCAGCGGCAAGGGGCTTCCCTAGGTCAATCCATGAGGGTGATACTGTGCGGGTATTTCATTCACTTGGAGGTTGTGTTCCCGTGATCCGTGTCATTGCTTTAACTTTCGGGCTCGTCATTCTGATCATGAGTGGCTGTGGTCCTTCGTCTCCATCGTCCAGTTCCGCCGGGAAGGGGTCTGGCAAAAGTTCTACAGATACTTCATCCGCGCGTTCGCCTGTGGCAATTCAATTGAATTGGTATCCGGAGTCTGAGCATGGTGGCGTGTTTCAGGCAG
>CAXGRW010000413.1:0-5130 GCA_964012125.1 uncultured Rhodopirellula sp. | reverse complement strand
CCCGACGAGGCACGTTGGTCGCTTTATCCCGTCCGCGGGATACGCAGGAAAAATATTGGTGAACTGTTGTTGTTATCGCGGTGGGGGAATGACAATCGTTACATGGGTCTGACATTGATCCCAACAACCCCCATCGAGCAGCGTTCTTATGAACGTTGGAAGCATGTGGCTGCTGAGGTTTCGAATCGAACAGTGTTTGATGCAGGTGAGAGTCCAGACCTTACTTTACGGCAAAATGTTTCGGCTGCAGACTATGTGGTTTCAACCAGTGTTGCAGAAGGGTTTGGGATGGCGTTTCTTGAGCCGTGGTTGCTTGGACGGGGAGTGATCGCTCGACGCTTGAACACAGTCGCAGATGACTTTGAAAACGGTGGCGTTAACTTGCACAGCTTTTATGATTCGATTCCCATACCGGGGAATCGATCATGGATTAGTGAATGTCAGCGAGAGATTTTGGATGCTCAAATGCAAGCATGGAGTCACTTGCCAGCGGTTTTCCATCCAACGATTGACATGTCTGTCAGTGAGGCAGTTGAAACGCTTGATTTTGCCAAGCTCACCCCACAGCGGCAGGTCAAGGTGTTGCAGCGAATGAAGAGTGATCGTGGTTTTGAACTTGCTGCTAAAGATTTTTCAAGACCATTAGTCACACGTTTGAATCAGGATTTTTCCGATTCTGTCGTGCAGTCCAATGCTGAGGTCGTGACTGAAAAATATGGTTCCACGTGTATTGGTGAAGAATTGGTTCAGCTTTATAAGCAACTAAATAAGACGCAGCCTGATGCCAAGCAAAGTGTCACTTGCATCTCGGAGAGTGAGATCCTTGAATCAGGAACTGGCGGTGTTCTCGAGTCACCAAGCGGGATCGACCTGATCAATGCATTTCGCCCCTACTTTCCGTGCCGCACAGAGGTTATTTGATTATGGGAATTGAATCGTGGGTCGACGGTATCTTGCACCACCGAATTGAAATGCGCCCGTTAGAGACGCACGTTGAACCAAGGTTGCAGCAACTCCCCGACATGAAAGCGGTTGTGTTCGATATTTATGGCACTTTGGTCATCAGTGGCAGTGGTGACGTGGGTTCAGCTGATATAGTGGGGCGTGACTCTTTTGTCCGTGAAGCGCTCGGGGAATCAGGTCTGCTTGGGAAGTTGGTGTCCGTGCCCAACGCGGATTCTTTGCAGCAAAAAATTCAACAGTTGAATCACGAGCGATGTGATTCAAGTTGTCCTAAGCCAGAAGTTGACATTGTCGAAGTGTGGCGTCAGGTGTTGGCGGAGAATGGTTGGTCGGCGAGTCCGTCAGAAATTGAACGGGTTGTGAGAGTAGCAACGAAATATGAAGCGTTGGCGAACCCAACGTGGCCAATGCCCGGCGCGACAGAGGTGTTGCGGCAGTTGGAGCAAGCCAGATTTTTACTCGGAATTGTTAGTAATGCACAAATATTTACGCCGTCCCTGATAAGTAATTTATTAGGCCAGACTCAGTTGGAGGAAGGAGGCTTTGACCTGGATCTGTGTGTTTTTTCGAATCGTTATCGACAGGCTAAGCCCGGTCCACGGCTATTTGAGGTTTTGCGTCTTGGGCTATCGAGTCGGGGAATTCTTCCCAACGAAACGATTTATGTTGGAAATGACATGCTAAACGACATTTGGGCAGCAGCGGAGGCAGGTTTGCGAACTGCGTGGTTTGCAGGTGATCAGCGTAGTTGTCGCCCACGGCACGACGACGCGAGATGTCAGGGAGTGACTCCAGATCTCGTGCTTACGAACCTGATGCAGTTGCCAGAATGTCTGCAGATCAGTTAAAAGCAAGGGAACGGAAAGCAATACAGCCGCTGTGCGTTCGCAAAGATGAAGTGAAAAATCGCGGTTGATGACAGGAACAGAATAGACTTCCAGAACAGGTTTGATTGGCTCCATGGGCGTCCAGATTGGGTTTGTTGGTACACGGTTTTCTGGCACGGATGGTGTGTCCCTCGAGAGTGCCAAGTGGGCGCAGGTGCTCTGGGATCACCGGCATGTCAGCCATTGGTATTCTGGCTTGAGTGACCGCGACGAGGAGACTTCGATGGTTGTGCCACATGCCTATTTTGGCCATCCTGATATTGAGTGGATCAATCGTCGAGCGTTTGGCACGCGCACGCGCACTCCCGATGTCACGCAGCGGATCTATGCTCTGGCTGACTATCTCAAAGGCACGCTTTATGAATTCACGCGTCGATATGATCTCGACCTGTTGATTGTGCAAAATGCCCTGTGTATTCCCATGAACATTCCGCTGGGTGTGGCGCTGACTCACTTTATTGCCGAAACCGGTTTTCCGACGATCGCGCACCATCATGACTTTTATTGGGAACGTGACCGTTTTAGTGTTTCGGCCGTCACGGACTTGTTGTGGATGGCATTCCCACCGGCTTCACCTCAGATCCAAAACGTCACAATCAATTCATTCGCACAGGAAGATTTGGCGCACCGCCGCGGCGTGTCTTCGATCCTTGTGCCAAACGTGTTGGATTTTGAGAATGAGCCTGAACCAGCTGATGACTATGCCAGAGGATTTCGTGCAGACATTGGGCTCACTGAGGATGATATTTTATTCTTGCAGCCTACAAGAGTCGTTCCGCGAAAAGGAATTGAGCATGCGATCGCGTTGGTCGCAGCGCTGAAAAATGACAAATGCAAGTTGGTGATTTCCCACGCCAGCGGTGACGAAGGGAATGAGTACCTGAGCGTTTTGAGGGAGTCGGCCGATGCCCACGGGGTTGATCTTCGACTCTGCGATCACCAAGTGGGTGATCGTCGTGGCTTGACGGAGGAAGGGCACCGAATTTATACGCTTGCTGACGCATATTCACAGGCAGATTTCATTACCTACCCAAGTATCTACGAGGGATTTGGTAATGCATTGTTGGAGGCCTTTTATTTTCGAAAACCAGTGCTCGTGAATCGTTATTCGATTTTTGTAGCGGATATCGAACCTAAAGGGGCGAAGGTGATTGCGATGGACGGCTATCTGACCAAAGAGGTGGTCAGCAAAGTTCAGCGAATCATTTATGATCCGGAGTATCGTGAAGAGATGGTGGATTTCAATTATGAGATTGGCAAAGCATTCTTCAGTTACAGCGTATTGAGGCGGAAGTTGAGGGCTCTCGTGACCAACTTTACTGGTCAGGACAATTTGTGAGGTGAGAGAGTTCTGAACGCAGATGGATTTTGTTTCTCCTTTCAGAATGTGGCGTGATGAGAGTCACTGTTCGCATCATGTTTGGAGTGTTGGATTGATGGTTGCCGGTCGTTTGGCACTCGTGTCATCGATGGGTTGCGCAAACTTCCTCCTCAATAATGGCACGCTTCGATGGAAATTGACTCAACGACAAAAGACCTGATTCAGCAGATCTACGGCGAAGTTCCCGATGTTTTGATACAGGGACTCGAAAAACTTTCGGCCGAACGGGAAGCACTGGTCCATGACGAACTTTGGTCCGAACGTGATGTGGTTTTGATTACGTATGCTGATCAGGTTCGATCCTCGGGGCTGACACCACTGCAGGCACAACGGCAATTTCTTCTGGATCACGATTTGGAGCAGTTGATCCGTTGTGTTCATTTGCTGCCGTTTTGTCCCTTCACTAGCGATGATGGTTTTTCAGTTGTTGATTATCTCGCTGTTGATCCCGAAGTAGGAACGTGGCAGGACATCGCTGAACTTGGGCAGGACTTTGATTTGATGTTCGATTTGGTTCTTAACCACGCTTCGCAAAAACATGCCTGGTTTCAGGCATATCTGCGGGGTGAGGACGGCTTTGAAGACTTCTTCATTGATCAGGATCCCACGGCAGACCTGTCAAAGGTCGTGAGGCCAAGAAGTTTGCCATTGCTGACGCCATTCGAGTCAACAAGTGGGAAACGAAATGTATGGACGACCTTTAGCGCTGATCAGGTCGATTTGAATTACGCGAACCCATGCGTCATGTATTTGATGTTGGAAACGCTCGTCGAATATGCCCGGCGTGGTGCCAGAATCATCCGTCTCGATGCGATCGCTTTTCTTTGGAAAGAGGTCGGTACGGAGTGCATTCATCTGCCCCAGGCACACGCGGCTGTCAAATTGATGCGGCATGTTCTCGATGAAGTTGCGCCAGGAACCTTGGTTCTCACTGAAACAAATGTACCGCATCATGAGAATGTCAGCTATTTTGGCAATGGTGAAGATGAAGCCCATATGGTGTATCAGTTCAGCTTGCCGCCGCTGCTGCTTGATGCGATTCACAATACCGATACGAGTGTACTGAAAGATTGGCTCTCCACGATTCAGCCACCTAGTGAAGCAACCACTTTTTTTAATTTCACGGCATCACACGATGGTGTTGGGGTCAGGCCACTGGAAGGTATTGTCCCTCATGAAAGGGTAGAAAAGCTGGCGGCAATTGTCAGGTCGCATGGCGGGCGAGTGAGTACGCGTCGCCAATCAGATGGCACAGATAGTCCTTATGAATTGAATATCACTTACTTGGAGGCGGTTGCGAATTCGAGCCAAGTTGAGCCACAGGATCATTCGAGATGCTTCCTCGCGACGCAGGCAATCATGCTGTCACTGCCCGGGATTCCTGCTGTTTACTTCCACAGTCTCGTGGGATCTCCTAATGATCTTGGGGCGGTGAGTGAAACAGGACAGAACCGGCGCATCAATCGCCACAAGTATGATAGGCAGAGCCTTGAAGACGTGATCGCTGAACCGCAGAGTCTGCAACGCAGGGTCTTTGAAGGTTATCGCCGACTGTTGTCGGTCCGCATCGCACAGCCAGCTTTTCATCCCCAAGCCAGAATGGATGTTCTGCCTTTGGCCGGTGATGGGTTGCTTGGCTTTATCCGGACAGCTGAAAGTGGTGAACGTTTGGCTGTACTCGCCAATCTGACACACAGCCCACGCGTGATTCCAAGCGATTTGGTCGATTCGATGTTTGCCTATGATGAATTGGCGTTGGAACGCATCTGGCAGGGAGATGGAATTCCGATGCGTCCATTCCAGGTTCGTTGGTTGACTGCCAACTAGTAAGTGACTTGTGCCCTGCTCTGCCCTGCCCTGCCCTGCTCCGCTCTGCGCAGTTCCGCTCTGCGCAGTTCC
>CAXGRW010000412.1:0-5134 GCA_964012125.1 uncultured Rhodopirellula sp. | reverse complement strand
CTCATGTGTTGATACTGATCCTGATCCCGTGGTTGTTGCAGGCGAGAGGCTGTGTTGAACCTTATCGACCACCTCAGGGCAGTGGTAATCCAGTGGTTGCCATGGTGAAAATCGTCAAGCCAAAGAAAAAGAAGAAGAAGACACTCACCCTGCGGCCGAACTCGGCAATTCTGTTTGATATTCCAGATTTGGATGAGTCAGTCATTGATCAAATCATGGAGGAGCAAACGCAGGCCACCTATCAGGCGAGTGTGAATGCAAAAGCCGGGAAGATGGGGCAAGGTGGCGGTAAAAAAGGTGGTTGGCCAGAAGGGATGGAGAACTACAAGATTCGTTTCATTCGGCTTGATCATGGGGGCGCGGGCTGGGATGACGGGATGAATCAGACCGCGGCGGATGTCAATTTTTTGCAAGCCTTCTCGCAAGCAACTGGTTTCAAAAAGATTGCTGCGCAAGGTGAAAGTCATTCGATTGCGTTACTGGCGAAATACCCAGACGATGGCTTTCCACCGTTTGTGTTTCTCACCGGTAATCGCGGCATGGGACGGATTTCTTCGAGCGATCAAAAGATCCTTCGGCAGTATTGTTTGAATGGGGGCATGCTGATTGCAGATGCGGGCAGTCCTGAGTTTGATCGATCGTTTCGTAGTTTCATTCGGCAGGTCTTTCCAGACAAACAACTTTTGGATATCGCGGACGATGACATGTTGTATCAGTTACCGTTCGGTTTCCCGAACGGAGCGCCAGCGTTTTGGCATCACGGGGGACGACGTGCACTGGGGTTGAAGCATGAGGGGCGTTGGATCGCGTTTTATCATCCAGGTGATATGAATGATGCATGGAAATCGCCTGGGTACAGCGATGTGTCACCTGAGATGCGTGATGCGGCAATGAACCTCGGAGTTAACCTTGTTTATTACGCCTTCAACCAGTGGAACGACGCGATATCGAAAATCAGAAAGTAAAGTCAGCTTGTGATGACGCTGCCGTAACTTGCAGCACTGCTTAATGACGGCAATGTGACTCAGATTTGATTTGGATGAGTATGTGATGAATTGGGACCTCTTTAGCATGACCGGCTACGCGAGCATTGCCATATGGCTGTGCATGCCACTGCTTTGGTCGTTGCATTGGCTCACGGGGCGTCGTGGTTGGCTGCTTCATGTTGCATTAGTTCTAGGGTTGGCTTCATTTGTGTTGGCAAAACTCAATTCCACGAATTATGTTGCCCGGATTCAAGTGGATCGAAGTGAACAGATCCAGCAACAGCTCGATCGGCAGGAAATCGCTCAGCGGGCAGCAACCGAAGCGCGTGAAAGTGAAGTTGCCCAGATTCGTTTCGCAGAGGATGCTGCAAACGATTTTCTCGACTCTGCTGGTATGGATGAGGCTGATCTGAAGTACTTGCAGAGCTTTCAGGATGAGAGCACAGAGGAGACGGTTGTACCTCAGTGGAAAACAGAAAAGAAGCAACGCTCAACAGAAACAGCTGACGATAGTCTTGAGTCCCAAATTGGTGCAAAAGAAAGGCAGCAAGGTGTGGACACAGCACCCGTGGTTGAGAATGAGCCTGTCCCACCGATTTTGATGTCAGGCAGTGATAAGTTGGCAGCAGATCGTTTTGATAAGGCCAATTTAATGATGATTCGGGTGATGCTTTGCTTGGCAACCGTAGTGCTGTTAGTGGACTACCTGCGGAGGGTAAATGATTATCAGCTCGCGTATTTTCCAATGCCTCTTCCGAGTCGTTGGGTTGATTCTTTTGCGCCGCTTGACCCGGTCATTGTTCGCAGCAAGTCACCACGCAGATCGTTGCTCGATGAATTGCGTGTTTTTGTCAGACGTGGTGATTCATTTGTCTATATCACTGAAGATGTCACGGCAGCGGCTGAAGCCGTGACAACGTTGGGTCGATTGCCGTTTGGTCGCTGGCCAATCGAAGTGCTGAATGTTGATGATTTCAGTTGCGACATGGATGATGATTTTGTCTTCGACACCCTTTGGTTTGGAAGAAATGCTTTTGTTGTCAATTCTTCAGACCGTGCAGAGCTGATGCTGGCCAGGTTCATGGAATTGATGGCGGAGCGAAAAAGCACGCGCGCCCGGGTGAAACAGACCGTCCATGTGGTTTGGGATGTCACTCTACCGATCACCGAAGAGACACGCTGTCGCTTCGCCAACTTGGGCAGAGCAACAGGGTATAGTTTGTTGATTTGTCGTGAATCAACTGAAGAGATGCTGGCACAGGATTGTAAGCCAGCATGATGTCTGCGAAAGACGTGACGCTTGCGGCGGACAACAGGAAATCAGCCTGCACAATGAACATTACGAACATGGCAAAGTATGGTGCCCCCTGCAGTTGCGGACTGGCGCCGAGGATTGCCACTTGAAGGCGAATGAGGAAAAACAATGAAACGATTTTATCCTGCTCTTGCACTCACCTTAGCGATGTCTGCTTGCTGGGTGTCAATCAGTAGTGGTGATGAACGCACGTTGACACCTGAGCAAATGGAGCAACTCGCCAAGGCGGGAGAACTTGAGGGTGAAGGGACCGCTGTGCGTCCGACTAGGCTGCCTGATTTGACTAAAGGTGATCCAGTCATCGGGGCGCGGTTGAAGCAATATTCATGGCACCTCGGGCCCACGGGACTCATTGGTTATATGCCCGGTGGTCTGAAAGGTGATCAGATTGAGGTGACTACTGTGTTCGCTGGGTCGCCAGCGGAGGGGAAGTTGCAGTGGGGCGATGTCATTCTTGGTGTTAACGGCACACGTTTCTCAGCCGGCCAGAATATGGGGATGCTTCTTGGGAAGCAGATCGTTGAAGCCGAACGCCCAGCTAATAACGGTGAATTGAAACTTGTCGTTTGGCGTGATTCGAACTTCAGAGCACGCAATGGCAGAAAAGATATTGCGGGTGTCGATATCGAGAAACTGATTGACCAAGCCGCTGCAGATAATTCACTCTACGATTGGAAACCAAAAGAGGAACAGGCAAAAGCAGTCCGTAGCGATAACTTCAAAGAGTTCCCGATCGACAGCAAAATCATTGAGGTCACACTGAAGCTCGAAGTATTACCTGAATACAGCAAGACCTCACCTTATGACTGCCCCAAGGCTGAGCGCATTCGTGAGAACGCATGGAAAGTCATTGAAGAGAAATTCAAGGCAGGCAAGGTTAGGGCAAATCGCCAAGGAACGATCATGGCACTCGCCTTGGTTGCATCCGGAAAACCAGAGCATCGCCAATTAGTGCATGAGTGGGTACGAAGCCCGGCGGCCAAAGCGTGGCACCCAAGTGTTGAGGGCTCCATCGACATGATGAAACCACGTGGTTACTTCAGCTGGTTCATGAGTTTTGATGCATTGGATTGCGCCCTCTACTACGACGCGACAGGTGATGAATTCGTTGTCCCTGCACTGCGTGAATATGCAGTGAAGACAGCCATGGGCCAAGCAGGCGGTGGGTCGTGGGGGCATACTTTTGCGTGGCCGGCGTTCAACGGTGGCAAGTTACATGGGATGAATCCGGGCTACGGAGCACTGAATGCTGCGGGCAATCGCTGCTTCTTCTTAATCGCTCTGGCGCAGAAACTCGGTATCAAGCATCCAGAGATTGATTTGGCTGTGGAACGGGCACACCGGTTTTTTGGGTCGTTTGTAGACAAGGGAGGCATTCCCTATGGCATGCACGGGGCTGCAGCAACCGACGACAGTAATGGCAAGAATACGGGGGTTGCGTTTGCACTGAAACAGCTTGGCGATGATTACGGATCGAAGTACTTTGCTCAGATGTCGACGCACGCATCGTTCACTCGTCGTGCTGGGCATGGCAATGATTATTTCTGGCACTGGTCGCCATGGGCAGCCACGCTTTGTGGCCCGCGGGGAACCATAGCAACGCACCGTAATTTGCGTTGGCGATTTACGCTTTGTCGGAGCTTTGATGGATCATTTGTGATTCAGTCGCCAACCGGAGGGATTCAGAGTTTGCGTGATCCGACGGCGACGTTCGCGCTACATTATTCAGCACCCTTGAAGCAGACCTTGATCACCGGCAAGGACGTTGACCCGTCCTACGCTTGGACCGACAGAGAGCTGGATCATCTCATGGCCAGCGGGTTGCCACAATTGAATGATCCGAAGCTGATCCAGGCAGCTGGCAAACCGTATGTTGAGCGAACGACGGATGAGCTTTTTCAGCAGCTTGATATGTTCAAGCCAAAAGCACGAGGGCAGTACGCGCGTGAACTGGGAAAACGTTATTTAGCTGGTGAGACAGAGATTCTGAAACGATTCGTCGAGCTGCTGGATAGTAAGAATCCGCGGCTTCGTGGCAGCGGTTGCCGAGGACTTGCAGCTTGCGGCACCGATGCGACGCTTCAGTACATGTCCAAAGTTGCGAAGCTGTTGAATGATCCGAAGGAATTTGTGCGAATGCAGGCGATGGTAGCGATGACCAACGCATCGGACAGCCCGGAAACACAATTGGCCGTTCTCAATGCGACGGTTGCTCAGCACGATGATGAGACAGAACCACCTAATAACTTTTCAGCGTGGGCACAAAATCCACTCTTTGGAAAACAGGACAGCAAACTGTCGGAATCACCCTTTGATGCAGAGTTTGACGAGGAACTGATTCAAGCTGCGTTGGAGAAACTTCTTGATCTTGATCCGATCGGTAATCGTGGATTTCTTCGCACGCGCAGTCGTGTTTGGTCGAAAGAAACGGTCATTCGACTTGCTGGACCACTTACGTTTGTTGCTGAGGAAGAGCAGACCAGTGACCAGATGTTTGCAGGCCGCAATAAAGTGGGACAGGAGATCCTGAACAAGTTTGGTTATTACGAAGCGATCCAAGCCGGCGCAAATTATCTTCGCAAGCAGGCTGAGATTACGCGCCATCTGCGTCCTCGCGTTACCTTCAAGCGGCCCTTGGTGAATGTCGACATGATCAAGCAGAATCCCGGTGCCTGCAGGGAGTTGCTTGACCCGCTGAAACTGTGGTTGGCCGATAATCCATTAGCAGCTGTGGTAGAGAAAAAAGGAGAGGCAACTGTTGTCACATTGGCACAGGATCTGATTGCGTTGATCGAGTCTGCTGAACAAGCTGATTCATTGCCAAGTCTTGCAG
>CAXGRW010000411.1:0-5134 GCA_964012125.1 uncultured Rhodopirellula sp. | reverse complement strand
CAGGTCACAAGACTGATGAAAACTATCATTCCTTTTCTGCTACTAAGTATCGCGATGCTGCCCACCGCATCCAGCGTGACCGCTGAGTCACCTCAGTACTACGAGATTCGCACTTACCTGCTGGGTGAACAAGGCGATGCCGAGTCGATTCATGAATACCTGCGTGACGCCTTCGTGCCTGCGATGAATCGACAGGGTGTAGAGCCAATTGGGGTATTTCACAATGCTGCTGAAGATGAGTCAGGTAGCCCACGAATTGTTGTTGTCATTCCTCACGAAAACGCAGATTCGATTCCCGTCTGCAAAGGCAAATTGGCGAACGACGCCGCATATCAGAAGGCCGCCAAATCCTATCTGGCCCGAGGTCCAAAAAACGCCCCCTACCAGCGGATTGAGAGCGAGTTATTAGTGGCGATGGACTGCATGCCACTGCTGAAAGTCCCCACGAATCAGCTGAAGAACCCGAACCGCGTTTTTGAGCTCCGTGTCTATGAAAGTGCCAACGAGCGACTGGGGGACCTGAAAGTCCATATGTTCAATAACGGTGAGGTACCCATCTTTCTCGACTGCGGTATCCAACCCATCTTCATCGGGCAAGCGATCATCGGTCCGTTTACCCCCAATCTCAGCTACTTGACCGCCTACCCCAGCGAACAGGCCCGAACCGAAGCATGGACAGCTTTTCGTTCCCACCCGGACTGGCAAGTGTTGAAGAAGATCTCCAAATACGCGGGGACCGTTAGCAAAATTCACAAATACGTGCTGGCGCCAGCTGCATATTCACAGATCTGATCAAACTGATTCGCATTCAGACGCGGCATTGTCAGCTGACAGATTAGTGCTCTACGCATTACCCAGTCGTTAAACCCAATGTCAGGCCACGTGACCGATCCTTAATTCCTTAGCCGCGGAGGCTGGGAATCGGGGCGATTTAGCGGTACGATTTGCCCCATGACACCAATGATGCGGCAGTACCACGAAGCGAAAGCAGCATGCGGAGACGCATTGCTGTTTTTTCGCATGGGCGACTTCTACGAGCTCTTTCTCGACGATGCCAAAGTCGCTGCAAAAATACTGGGCCTCAATCTCACCAGCAGGGACAAGGACAGTGACAATCCCACGGCGATGGCAGGGTTCCCGCATCACCAACTCGACTCCTACCTGCAGAAGTTGATCAAAGCTGGTTTTCGAGCTGCTGTCTGCGAACAGGTTGAAGATCCCAAGACTGCCAAAGGCTTGGTCAAGCGAGAAGTCACCCGCATCGTCAGTGCAGGTACCCTGACTGACGATGGGCTTCTCAACCCCAACGAAGCCAACTATGTCGCTGCAGTCTGCCTGCAGCACGACAAACGTGGCGGGAAAGCCAACGCAGACCCCCAAGTAGGAATCGCATGGGCAGAACTTTCGAGCGGCAGGTTTGAAGCGGGCACCTTCGCGAAGTCACGTATCGAGGATGAACTCGAGAGGATTGGGCCTGCGGAAGTAATTTTCCGTGAGGATGATGTTCACTTCAGTCCGGACACAACCGCGTCTTGGTCATGGACTCCGAGGCCGGCATGGAGTTTTGCTGAAGATTCTGCAACCGAAACATTGTGCAAGCAGCTTTCAGTGCACAACCTTGAAGGCTTCGGTTTTGAACCAACCGATGTGCCGGCAATCCGTGCTGCGGGAGCCGTGCTGACCTATCTTCAAGAAACGCAACGAAGTGGTCTGGATCACTTCCAGACCCTCACATCCCACCGCCGCAGTGGCTTTCTGCAAATTGATGCAGCAACGCGCCGCAGCCTTGAAATCACACGCACGCTGAGAAGCGGTTCCCGCGAGGGTTCATTGCTGGGCGTCATCGATCTCACCTGCACACCGATGGGCTCGCGTTTACTAGCAGATTGGATTTCAGCTCCACTGATTAATACAACAGGGATCAACCAGCGTCTGGACGCGGTTGAAATGTTGTCGGCAGAAACAGGCTTTCGATCTGACACTCAAAAGACTTTGAACCAGACGTTTGACCTGACTCGCTTGCTCGGTCGCATCGCCACAGGCAGAACTGGCCCGCGTGATCTGCAACAGGTTGCACGCACCCTTGCCAGCCTACCACTGCTGAAATCCCTACTCGCCGGCAGACAACCTGAACGCTTTTGTTTTATCGACGCTCATTTGCATCTTTGTCCTGACCTTCGCGACAAACTTGAATCAGGACTTGCTGACGAATGCCCCCTGAGTGCTGCTGATGGAAATTTCATTCGCGAAGGATTCGATACTGAGCTAGATGAGTTACGAACCCTCGCAAAGGGAGGCAAGGAATGGATTGCTGCCTACCAACGTGACCAGATGGAACAGACGGGAATTAGCAACCTGAAAGTCGGGTACAACAAAGTATTTGGGTATTACCTCGAAGCCACAAATGCACATCGCGACAAAGTTCCTGACTTCTACATCCGCAAGCAAACGCTGAAAAACTGCGAGCGTTTCATCACCCCCGAGCTTAAAGAATACGAAGAGAAGGTCCTGGCTGCCGATGAAAAAGCTTCATCGCGCGAACAGCTGTTATTCCAACAACTTCGTGACCAAACGCACCGGCAATTATCAACGCTTCAAGAAGTAGCCATGGCGATCGCTGAACTGGACGCATTGGCGGCGCTGGGTGAAATTTCAAGCCGAAGGGGCTGGGTGCGGCCTACGTTGAATGATGAATCTGTTTTACGAATCAATGGCGGACGTCACCCGGTGCTTGACGTCACTTTGCCGCAAGGTGAATTCGTCCCCAACGATTGTGTCCAATCGCCCGAAACAGGAATGATCCTTCTGATTACCGGCCCCAACATGGCTGGAAAAAGCACTTACATCCGGCAAGTCGCTCTGATAACCCTACTCGCTCAGGCAGGCTCTTTTGTACCTGCTGACTCTGCAGACATCGGTATCGCTGACCGTGTCTTTGCTCGCGTGGGGGCAAGTGATGAACTGAGTCGTGGTCAAAGTACATTCATGGTGGAAATGGTAGAGACAGCAAGGATTCTCAACACCGCCACATCACGCAGCCTTGTCATCCTGGATGAAATTGGACGTGGAACCAGCACCTACGACGGACTCTCACTCGCTTGGGCAATCACCGAGCATCTGCACGAACAGATTGGTTGCCGCACGCTTTTTGCCACGCACTATCACGAATTGACTCAACTGTCCGAATCGCTGCCGCGCGTATCCAATCTAAACGTTGCAGTCAAAGAGTGGGACGATGAGGTGGTATTCTTGCACCGCATTGTCGAAGGAGGTGCTGACAAGAGCTACGGCATTCATGTTGCAAGACTTGCTGGGATACCGGCTGAAGTCAACGAGCGAGCCAAGGATGTTCTTTCGCAACTGGAAGCTGATCATCGTGATGCATTTGATCGACCGACCATTCAAACACCGGGTCCGGATACAGCAAACGGGCAATACCAACTGACCCTGTTCGGGTTTGCTGATCACCCACTATTGGACGAAGTGCAAAAACTGGATGTCAATGCCATGACACCGATGGATGCGATGAAGTTCCTGTCGGATGCCCAACAGAAATTGAAAAACGACGCGTCATCAGAACAAGCATCTCCGCCTCACCAGGCGTGAGAATTCTGAACAAGTTCCCGGTACTGTTGCTCCAGCGTTGCTTTAAGTCTTGCAGTCCTTGCAGGGTCTTCATCTGCAACATTTTTTGACTCGCCAATGTCAGTGCCAAGGTCATAAACTTCGATGTCAGTGAGCTTGGCATCGCGAACAAGACTCGCACTATCGACGGTGACATTCTGCAGCTTGGCAAGTTTCCCACCATTCAGTTTTGCCAAGACCTTCCAACGTCCATCACGCATGGCGACCCTCGCATCGTTGAGTGCGCTGAAGTACGCCCAAACGAGAGGTTTTTCGCGAACAAGCTTCTTACCGTCGAGTACTGGCAAAAAGTTTGTACCGTCAAGGATGAGATTGGGGGGAACTTCCGCGTTTGCCAGAGCACAAACGGTGGGCAACAAATCGAGGGCAGACAGGGGCGTTGAAACAGGCTTGCCAGCAGGTTGAACTCGCCCCCTCCAGTTCATGATTCCCGCCACGCGGAAACCCGCATCCGTCGTGTGCAACTTCATGCCCCGAAGCGGCCCAGGACGTCCATAGGAACGTGCCGCGCCACGATAGCGTCTTAATGTCTCTGGTCCATTGTCCGAAGTAAAGACAATCAGCGTGTTGTCACGTCGTTTCAGGTTTTCAAGCCCTGCGAGCAACTCACCAACGGCAGCATCAACATTGGCCACGTTCGCAAAGTACTGCGCCTCATCACGATCGGTAGCTGAACCGGCATATGATTCGACAAGGGCAGGGGGTGACTCAATTGGCTCATGGGGTTCATGAAACGCGGCGTAAATAAAGAACGGACGTTCCGGATCACATTTTCCAAGCCAAGTGATTGCCTCATCGACAACGATTTGACAACTGAAATCCTCAATCAAACCAACTGCATCTCCATTTCGAACATAATTACGGGGATGGCGGTGAGACGGAGAGGCATTGTTCTGTGTTGCCAGCCAATGATCGAACCCAAAGTCGCCGGGTTGTGGTTGCCGGTCATTATTGAATTCACTGTTGCAGTGCCATTTACCAGCCATGCAGGTCTGATAGCCCGCATCCTGAAGCAGTTTTGCAATCGTGATTTCGGAGGCTCTCATGTGGACCAACTCACGTCGATTCTGCGTTGTTCTCTTCGCCTCCGGGATCCAGTCATAAACACCTGCACGATTTGGACTCCGCCCTGTGAGCAAACCCACACGCGAAGGAGAACAAACGGGAGCAGTTGAGTAAAAGTCGGTGAAAAGCACTCCCGTTTCAGCCAACTCATTTAAATGCGGAGTCTTGATGACAGGGTGCCCGTAACACTCTAGATCGCCGTAGCCAAGGTCATCACAAAGTACAACAACGATGTTGGGGCGGTCTTCTGCTCCCCACGCAGAGCCAAACAGAAACACCGACACGAATAGAAAGCGGGCAGAAATGAACATAAAAGCGCCAGATGATTAATTACCGGTCATGAAATGAGACACGTCCAATTATACTTCGCAAGCTTCTTGCGGTCGTGACTGGCGACCATCTTAACGCGGGCCCTGTTGTGCGT
>CAXGRW010000410.1:0-5166 GCA_964012125.1 uncultured Rhodopirellula sp. | reverse complement strand
TCTTCGGTGAGATTTGGACCTTAAACACTGGTGTGGTGAAGGGGCGAAACGTTACACTCTTCGAGCCCGCGTTCGTGTAGGCTGAAGCCAAGCCAAGACTGCAGCAGCGGCTGACTTTGCCGTTTCGGACTTTTGAGTGTCGTGGCTAGAGGGATGTGTGTCATGTCGTGCGGGTCAGAGTACTGCTGTCGATCTCGGCTGCTTTTGTGACCTGAAAAATTTAAGGTAGTCATTTGTTTGAATTGCTCACGCCCAAGCCTGACCCTCCGGTTGCTGCCCAACTGGAAGTCGGTTGTCGGTTTGCGAACAGTGGTGCAATCAGCAGCATTGCAGTCGTGCGCCCGCCAATGTTCCCGTTTCAGATTCAGCGGGTTTTGACTGTATGAGCGGTTTGACACTGAAACAAGTCGAAGGGAGGCGCGAACTGGAACGCTTCATGCGCGTCCCGTGGCAGTTGTACGGAAATGACCCTGCTTGGGTGCCACCTCTACTTCAGCAGGTTAAAGAGCGACTGTCTCGCCGCCATAATCCATACTTCGAGCATGCCGAAGCCGCGTACTTTTTGGCAGAGAGAGACGGGCAACCTGTAGGACGTATTTCCGCGCAGGTTTGCCAGCTTGTTCAGGAGTATCAGGAAGCTGGGACCGGGCACTTCGGGATGTTTGAATGCGAAGATCGTCAAGAAACTGCTGATGCATTGTTCGATGCTGGTGCACAATGGCTCCGGCAGCGTGAGATGAAGCGGGTGTTGGGGCCAGTTGACTTGTCGATTAATGACGAGATTGGGATGTTGATTGATGGTTTTGATCGGTCACCCTGCGTCATGATGGGGCATCATTTGCCCTACTATCAGTCGCTTGTAGAGAAGTCTGGATTCCGCAAGGAAATCGACTTGTTCGCTTATTACAAAAATATCAAAGAGCCATTCAGCGATCGCATTGAAAAAATCATCAAGTGGGCAAATAGCGATGTGAATATGAAAATTCGTGCCGTTGCGAAAAAAGATTATGACAGGGAGCTTCGAAAGGTTCTCGATATCTTTCGTGATGCATGGTGCGATAACTGGGGATACGTTCCGCCGACGGATGCGGAAGTCGATCACTTGATCAAGCAAATGCGGCAGGTTCTCGATCGTGGTGCTGTGTTGTTGAGCGAAGTCGACGGTGAGCTAGCCGGGTTCATCGTAGTTTTGCCTAACGTGAATGAGTATCTGCGGGACCTCGATGGACGGCTTTTGCCGATGGGCTGGTTGCGACTCCTCATGCGGCTCAAATTTTCGACGTGCGAGACAGTGCGTGTACCGCTGATGGGAGTGCGAAAGAAGTTTCAGCGAAAGCGTGTGGGAGCCGCAGTTGCCCTGGCGTTGATCGACACGCTACGAAAAGAGTACATGCCCGCAGGCGCTACGTACTGTGAAATGTCGTGGATCCTCGAGACGAATTCGCCCATGCGGGGAATCCTCGAATCGGCAGGATGTGAACGCGACAAAATCTATCGTGTCTTCTCAAAAGACATTTAACTTTTCATGCAGGTGTGTGTAGGCGGCAGGGTGCTTGACCATCTCTGACTATCGGTTGCTGACTTTCCGTCACTGAATTTCCGTCGCTAGCACAACTAAGCAAGCGTAAATCCGTAATCCCAGCCGCGAGGGGCAAATCACGACGTCTTTCGTCGTTGAAGACATGGTTATAATGCCATTTCTTCGTTTGTGTCGCTTGTCCCTTGGTTGCGAACCCGGTTTTCATCGTAGGGGCGATCGTTTTGCCTGTTTTTAAATATGCGGATCAACATGCCAGCCTCGAGTCGATGTAAGTGCGTTCTGTACTGCCTGTTGTTTGCTGCTTGCGTCAGTCAGTTCTGTGGCAGGCCAGCATTTGCACAACGCACCATTTTTCAAGATCGTTTTGAAAGCCCTCATGATTTTCTAGATCAAGGGGTGGCAGGGACGTCTTGGGATGGGTTTCTGGGAGCAGGGAAAAACCAGACGGCTGATCGAATCGAGATTGATGAGGGGGCTCTGAATCTGCGATCAACCAATGGACGCTATCAAGAAGGTTGGAACCCGCTTGGCCCATTGCTGTTTAAAACGGTCACGACCGATTTCAAAGCAACCGTGCGGATCGCTGACTACGAGTCACTGTCATTCAATAACGGTGGGATCATGGCTAGGGTCGCGAATGATTCTGATGCGGGTAAGGGTGAGGACTGGATCAGCGTGGACTACTTCCCCATTTATGGTGGAATCTATGCGCGTATGGCAGATGATGGTCGCAGGGCAGAGAAAGGTAGTAACGGGCAGGGACAAAATGCAGATCGTTTTTTGCAATTGGAACGCAGAGGCAACCTGTTTTTCCTTCGGCACAGTAAAGAGGGGGAAATTTGGCAGGAACTCAACGGATCACCGTTTCAACGGAGTGATCTAGTCAATGTGCCGCTGCAGGTTGGGTTGTTTCAGGCAACCTATAGTGACAAACAGGGGCAAGTCAGTTTCGATGACTTTTCACTTGAATTGAGCGAGCCAGTCAAGCAAGCCCGACTGGTGGGGCCAGAAAACCAGGCGGTAGGTTTGCCGCCACGGGTCGCCCTGCAGTGGATTCCCGGTCACGAGGCCACGCACCATGACGTCTACTTTGGCTCTTCCCGCGAAGAGGTCAGCAGTGCCACTGCTGTATCGCCTAAGGGAGTCTATCAAGGACGTTTTGCCAACGAGGTGGTTGAGCATGCTATTGAGGGGCTCGATGACGGACGTGTTTTTTACTGGCGAATCGATGCGATCGTTGGCGAAAAAATCAATATTGGGGAAGTCTGGAGCTTTACCGTCTACAACCGCAGTCTGGACGATTTTGACTCGTTCACGTCGAATGAAGACCTCGTCTCGACATGGAATGCTGCCGGTGATGGGACGATCGCTCTGGAGAAAGGGCGTGGAAGTGACAGCAGCAAGTCGCTTGCTTTGGCTGTTACCGATCGTGGCCAAGTTGCTGCGACTGTCAGCTTTGCACAGTCACAGGATTGGTTGAGCTCAACCTACAATTTCCGTTCCTTGCGTATCCACTTACGCACGGGAGAAGCGACGCAATTGTCTGAAGTCTGGTTGGCTTGCGAGGGTGGGGATTGGGGTTTGCAACGGTCCGAGATCAAGTATCCCGGAGACTTGGCTGCACTGACGGATCGATGGGTGCAGTGGGATATTGATTTGCGTGCGTTCTTGAGGTCCAACCCCGCGTTCAGATTGGACCACGTCACAAGTCTAACCATTGGTGTTGAAGGGGCTGGTAAGTTGCTCGTGGATGACCTGTCCGTTGAGTACCTGCCGTCGGAAAACTTGGTGAGTGCCGACCAAGTTGACGCGAAAGCTAACCGCCGCGTGGCAAATGCATCACCGTCTGTTAGGCCTCGTTACATCGACCCCGATCGATTTGTTGCCCCGGTCCCATTCGATCAGGTGACTGTCACCGGCGGATTGTGGCGAGAAAGAATGGACGTCAATCGTACCTCCAGTTTGCCGCACGTTTGGAGTCGCTGTGAGTCTTCAACCAAAGCCAACGGTGAAGCGTCACGGAGATTAGATAACTTTGCCAAAGCAGCGGGGCAAATGAAAGGTGGATTCACGGGTACGTTTTTCAACGACTCTGATGTTTACAAAATTATCGAAGGTACAGCCAACTCACTGCAGAACCATCCTGACCCGGATTTGGAATCATACACCGATGGAGTCATTGATCTGATTGCGGCAGCACAGTGGGATGACGGCTATCTGTTTACCTTCTATTCGTTACCCAAGCGTAGGCCTGAAGTACGCTGGTCGAATGTGGGAAGCATGCACGAGTTGTATTGCGCAGGGCACTTGATCGAAGCTGCGATTGCTTACAAGCAGGCAACTGGAAAACGAAAACTGCTGGATGTTGCGATTCGTTTTGCAGATTTGATTTGCGAGACGTTTGGTCCTGAGGGCCGCAATGAAGCCCCTGGGCATCAGGAAATCGAATTGGCGTTGTTTCGGTTGTTTGATCTGACGGGAGAGAGACGCTACTTGAAGACAGCACGGTTTTTTATCGACCAGCGAGGTAACGCTGGCAGGCAGCAGCGTTACGGTACTTACAGTCAGGACCACAAGCCATTTGTTGAACAGGAAAATGGTGTCGGGCATTCCGTGCGAGCTGGATATCTGTACTGCGCAGCAACTGACATCGCCATGCGCGAGCGGGATGAAGCGTATGCCAATGCACTGTTTCGAGTTTGGGATAATATCACCAGCCGAAAAATGTACTTGACTGGCGGCATTGGTCAGCCAGGGGGGCCCGAAGGTTTTGCGGGTGACTACGAACTCGGGAACGGGTGTTATGCCGAAACTTGCTCAGGGATCGCATTCGCCATGTGGAATCATCGGCTCCACATGATGACGGGGGAAAGTAAATACGCTGATCTGATTGAACGCACGTTCTACAACAACATGCTCAGCTCTTTATCCGTCGAAGGCGATCGGCACTATTACACCAATCCACTCGAAACTGGCGGTCGTGAGCGGTGGCCTTGGCCGGGACACGATTGTGCGTGCTGCCCTTCAAATCTCGTTCGCGTGATCTCCGCGATCAGTGGTTACGCTTATAGCCAAAGTAAAAATGCGATTCGAGTGAATCAATACCTGAATAGTCGGGGTGAGCTGCTCGTAGGCGATAACACTGTCGTGCTAAGCCAAGAAACCCGTTACCCATGGGATGGAAATATTCAGATTTCGGTTGTCCCTGAACAGGATTCTGAGTTTGAAATCAAATTGAGGATTCCCGGTTGGGCACGCAACCAACCGGTGCCTGGGAATCTGTATCGCTATATCGATTCGCCTGAATTACCAATCAGCTTGACCGTCAACGATCGTGCCATGCCCGTGAAAATTGATGAAGGATATGTTTCAATACGGCGGCAATGGAAAAAAGATGACCTGATTCGGTTGACGTTGCCCATGCCAGTTCGCCGAGTGATTGCCCACCCGCGTGCCACCGCCGATAAAGGCATGGTGGCGGTTGAGCGTGGCCCCTTGGTGTACTGTGCAGAATTCACAGACAACACAGCGGATGCCTCGCAGTGGAAACTCTCCGATACAGCGACTCTTACTGCTGACTGGAACGAGGACTTGTTCGGGGGCGCGGTGACGCTATCCGAAACGGA
>CAXGRW010000409.1:0-5185 GCA_964012125.1 uncultured Rhodopirellula sp. | reverse complement strand
TCTTGCGAGAGCGAAGAGCAAATCCTGAAACTGAGTAATTTGTTTGAAGCAACACTCGATGGTCAATCAGTGGATGTCCAGTTCCTGAAGAAACAATGCGAAATCATTTTGCAACGAATCTGCATTGATCAGGATGCGTTTGTCTGTCACGCAGCATCACCATTTCCATCGGGTTATCCTTCGAAGCACGCTTACCATACAACCTGCATGGCGTTGGCGATTGGCGTTGAGTGCGGACTGGACAACGAACATCTTCTTCAACTCGGCATGGGCAGCCTGATACACGACGTGGGGATGGGATTGATTGGGCTCAAACAGTTTGAAAGTCCGACAACCATTCTTGCCAAGAGCTTAAAGAATCTTGCGGATCTTTCTGTTGCTGCCTTGAAAGCGACTGATTTCCGTGAAGAATTCACAGATGCAGCGAGGTTGGTGACTTACTAAATTCACGAGCGGCTTGATGGCAGCGGCTCCCCAAGGGGCCGACCGAGCCATCAAACCCATCCGCTCGCCAAAATTGCCGCGGTAGCAGATGCTTTCGTCGGCATGTTGACGCCGCGTCCCCATCGCATGTGTGTGCAGGGTTACTACGCGGTCAAAAAGATTCTCGATGAGACTCGCGAGGGAAAATATGATCCCAAAGCAGTACGTGGACTGCTGAAAGCAACGTCGCTGTTTCCGATCGGAAGCTACGTCAAACTGACCAACGAGCAACACGCGCGAGTGATCCGCTCAAACAAATCTGAATACACCAAACCAACGATTGAAGTATGGAATGGGGACGATCAGGAAACTGAACCGACCGTGATCGATCTCTGCTCGCAGGATACGATCGCAATCACCGGCGCCATTGCTTGCCCTAAGGCCGCATGACTCATCACTGCACAAATTACTCGCCCAAGTGGGCGGCGTGGCTGGCAGTGTTTTAGCCGAGGACTTTGGCTCGAAGTGTAGTCAGCAATTCGATCGCCTGCCCAATTTCGGCCATCTGCCTCTCTGGATCCTGTGGAATCTCGCGTTCAATGGTTAACGGACCTTCGTACCCGATTTCTTGAAGGGTACGAAGATACTTCTCCATTCCAACATCTCCCTCGCCCAGCGGCACTTCAGCTCCCCAAGTATCACCGGGTTTATCGCTCCAAGTACCATCCTTGCAATGGATACTTCGAACGTGCTTGCCAACGGCCTGCAGGGCTTCGATTGGCTCTCCAGTTCCATACAGAATCATGTTGGCTGGATCAAAATTGATTTTCAAGTTCTCGCGATCAACCTGTTTGATGAACTCGAGCAAACCTTCAGCGGTCTCTTGGCCCGTTTCCAGATGCAGGAATTGACCATGATCTGCACAATGGTCACAGAGCTGACGTGTCACCTCGACGATATCTGAATACCCGTCTGCCTGTGGATCATGTGGAATGAATCCCAAGTGCAAGGCGACGGTGTCGCACCCGAGCCACTTGGCAAAGTTCGAGATCTCAAGCATTTCATTGAGTCGTGATTGCCGCGTGTCAGCAGGGACCAATCCTACCGTGCGCACCACTGTAGGAATGTCAGCATAACTCTCGCCTTCGAATCCACCAAAGACCGCACTGCACTGAACTCCCATTTCACTCAATTGCTTTCGAAAAGCTTCAGCAGATTCCTGATTACGTTTTTCAGGACTCGGCGCATGCAATTGAATGGTAGGAACCTTTAGCTGTGCGATAACATCCCAAGCAACCCCCAAGCCCGCATCCACGGAAGCAAAGACGCCAATTGGCCAAGTATCCATTTTCATACTCTGGTGTATTAGTTCGATAATCAAGAAACGAGTGATAAAGGTAATGGATCAGAAACCCACCAAGCAATCACCGACAGCCTGCAAAATCGCACACAGGGCAGAATTCTACAGAAAGCCTCTCGCAAACAACAAGAATTCCGTAATGAAACCGGTTCACGTGCCCTGCAAAAAAGATCCGTAGGAGCAAGTTGATCGTGAAGTACGATTCAGTCAGTTTCCCAACGGACGGCTAAAAGGCGGGCAGCAAGCAGAAACACGACTCCACTCATCAACAAAACCCCTAGTTGGGGAGCGAGTGCATCCACGGGCAACTCTCGCCAAAACACCTTGGTGTATCCATCGAGAGCCCAAGCATTGAAAGTCCACAGTCCATATTGCTGCAACTCATCGCTCATCAAATATCTAGGCACCATCGAACCGCCGAGAGCACTCATGGTCAAGATAAGGATGACTGACAAACCGTTCAATTGTCCGCGAGACTTGCAAAGAGTGGCAAGGAACAGGCCAAACGCGGATGCTGCCAATGCAGTCACCACTGTCATCATCAAAAAACCATCCAAATGACCTATCAGGTCGACGTTAAAAACGAGTTGCGCCCACACGAACATGACACCAACCTGCAACACGCCAATACTGCTCATAAAAAACCATTTACCCAGCAACAGTTGATCCATCGACATCTGAGTGGAAAGCAAGCGATCGAGTGTTTGGTTTTCTCGCTCTTCCAGCAGAGCGCCTCCGCCACCAGTGGCTCCAAATAATAGAAACATGACAGCGATTCCCGATGCATACATGCTGACAACAGGATTTGCTTTCCCTTCACCCATGACATCAATGATTTCCACTTTACGTTGCAGGGATTCCTCAATGCCAAACATTTCGTCGTCTGGATCACCAGCTGCACCAACCGCAAGCTGAGTCTCGTTTTCCTCCTGCTCGCTAGCAGTCAACTGAGACACTTGATACTCAGCTTCCGACAACATGATTGATCGGTTGACGACAGCAGATACGACCTGCGCGGCAACCTGATCCGAAGCATCGGCCATCAATTCCGCTGCCAACTGTTCACGATCCTCTCGCAAGATGATCGCCATGGTGGCACTACCAGAGCGCACCAACTCCATCGCTTCGTCACGTTTCAACCCATCGGCACCACTCTCGCGGACGAACCGCAAACTTTCCTGCTCAGCAAGCGCCCCCATGACTTGTGAACTCACGACTGACTGAATTTCATCAACCGCGACCACCTTGATTCTTGGTGTTGTCCCACGTCCCAAACCTCCACCAAAAATAATCGCAAAAATACTGAAGAATGCGATTGGCACAAGGAACGTCAGCAACAACTCCACGCGATTGTGGAGCAGTCGACGACAACTGATTTGAAACACAGTCAAAATCATGAGGGCAGTTCTTTCAACTTCGGTGCGTCAATCACGCAATTCATAACCCGTTAGATGCAGGAACACATGGTGAAGCGATGGAGCCTCCACCTGCACATCAGCAATTCCGTAGCCTCGCCGACGAACAAGTTCAATCAGACCTGGCAGATGATTTGATACATCATCAATACGTGTCGAAATCTCGTCTGCACCCGTGGTGCCAAAAGAAGCAGCATCCTCTGCGACTCCGGCACGAATCGGTGCCGAGAGAGGACGATCAATTCGCAGGCGCACGAGACGTTGCGTGCCAACCGACTGCTCTACCAACTCATCAATTGAGCCATCTGCTACCACCATGCCCTGATCGAGAATCACAATCCGATCACTGCGTTCTTCAGCTTCATCAAGATGATGCGTGGTTAACAGGATCGAGGTTCCCGTGGCACTCAGCTCGTCCAGCATCATGAAGATACGTTGTCGACTCTGCGGATCAACGCCAACGGTTGGCTCATCGAGCAACAGAATTCTCGGTTCATGCATGACACCACATGCAAGATTCACACGCCTCTGCATGCCGCCAGAAAAAGCGCCAACCAAGTCGCTAGCACGGTCTTCTAACCCGGTCCATTGCAAAGCCCACGCCACCCGATCACGAAGTGTACGACGCCGCAAACCGTGGAATCGACCGAATGCTTCCAAGTTCTGGCGAGTTGTTAAGTCCGCGTACAAGGCGATCTCCTGCGGCACAAAACCAATCTGTTGTCTTGCTTCGCTACTCTTGAAAGGTTGACCCGCTAAAAATATTTCGCCGTGGTCTGCGTTCGTCAGACCGGCCAAACAACGAATCAAGGTAGTTTTCCCCGCGCCGTTGGGCCCTAAAAATGCCAACCGCTCCCCTCTCTGGAGGCCAAAAGTCACACCCTTTAATGCATGCAAATCTCCATAAGACTTTCGCAAGTCATGGATTGCCAACGCAGGTGTCGGTCGAGCGTAATTCACTTGTCTAATCTCATCCCTAGGGTCGCCCGTCTGCACAACGGATGCGGTCTACCTCGCCTCGTAGGTTCCTCTTTTTTTACTCCTGAACGCTACCCCGAAAATCAACGATTCACTGAGCATGCGGGATAACGAAACGAGCAGGCGAACAGCGATAGACGGGATCGACATGGCGACGACTAAAATTTGCTGGATTCAAACACAAAAATCGCTGAAAACAGGAGAAATTTCCCACGGAACGAAAAATGAATCCGCAGTTCACTCGTCAAATAGTCGAATTACAAGAATAAGGCCGACGAGTGCTCTACTCACCTAAATCACGACTGCTGAGGGCTTCCCACTGTGACTGATGTTTCGTCAAACCGCTCCCAAGAGAAATGCAAGCAACCGGCAATTCTAGGGATTTGGAGACTTGGGGAAGTCATTCATGAGAGTTCGACAACCCAGCTGTTGCTAGCACAGCCCGCCGATGCAGTGGGTAGCCCGCGTTGGGACTACGTAATCAAGCGTGCCAAGAGTGGTGCTGACCACTTGGAAGGCAACCGACAAATACTGCAGTCGATTGCGGCGGCAAGTTGTGCGAGGCATCCGAATCTGATTGCTATGCTGGATGCTTCAACCACATCCAACCAACCTTACATGGTCATGCCCCGGTTGGAAGGTGAGCCCATGAAAAGCCACCTTGAATCACCGAATTCAAAGCCGCTGCCCGTTGCCTTATGGCTTGTGCGGCAAACCGCTCAGGCTCTGGATTCTCTGCACACCACAGGTTGGGTGCATGGCGATGTGAAGCCTGAGAATTCTGTCGTAGGATCCCGTGGGCATGTCACGCTTGTGGATCTTGGGTTTGCTTCACGAATTCACACGCTTCCCAATCATCATTTTCGAGGGACGCCCGAATATGCTGCACCGGAGGCTTTGACTGGCAGCTTGGCAGCCATGCCAGCGATGGACATTTTTTCGCTCGGACGCGTGCTTTGGCAATGGATCACCCGGACCGAACAGGTGAGTCAGATAATGCTCGAGCCGG
>CAXGRW010000408.1:0-5190 GCA_964012125.1 uncultured Rhodopirellula sp. | reverse complement strand
TGTTCATGGGTGGAGCGGCGAGTCACATTGATCTGTGGGATCACAAGCCGATGCTCGAGAAACATCACGGGGAAAAGTCGGATTTTGGAGAGCATGTTGAGGCATTCCAAAATGGACTCGGGCCATGGATGAAATCGCCGTTTACATTCAAGCCCTACGGGCAATCCGGAAAGATGTTAAGCGATGTGGTTGCGCCGCTAGGGGAATGCGTGGATGACATGACGTTCATTCACAATCTTGTAGGCAAGACAGGAGTTCATTCACAGGCAACCTATCTGCAGGCAACGGGATTCCAGCGTCCTGGCTTTCCCGGCATGGGATCGTGGGTCAGTTATGCTTTGGGTTCTATCAACGAGAATCTACCCACTTTTGTGGTTCTACCTGATCATCGCGGGTTCGCCAGCAATGGACCAAAAAATTGGGGGTCTGCTTTTCTTCCAGCCAGTTCTCAGGGAACAGCTATTTTTCCGCAACGCAGTAATCCGATCGAGGACCTGACGCCACAGGCAGATTTTGCGACTGCGGAAGGGGATCGTGCGGGACTCAAGTTGTTGTCGAAATTCAATCATCAATTTCAGCTTGAACGACCGGGCGATTCGCGACTCGAAGCCAGAGTCAGATCGTATGAACTGGCGGCGAAAATGCAGCTTAGCGCGCCCGAAGCTCTCGATATATCCGGTGAACCTGCACACATCATGAAGATGTATGGGCTCGATCGCGCAGGAGCAAAGTATCCGGACACGATCAACGTGCCTGAAGAGGAAGAGTACTTCGGTAGAAAATGTTTGATTGCGCGTCGTCTTTTGGAGCGGGGCGTGCGGTTTGTCCAGATCTGGTCAGGTAATGACAATAGCTTCCCCCGTCGTAATTGGGACAGTCACGAAAATATTGAGAGGGACCATGGCCCGTTAGCACGCGGCATGGCAGTGGGAACCGCCGCGCTGCTGAAAGATTTGAAACAGTCCGGCATGCTCGATGACACCATTGTTCTTTGGACAACCGAATTCGGGCGTATGCCAAGTACCCAAGGTAGCAAGGGACGTGATCACAATCCGTATGTTTTCACCAACTGGCTTTGCGGTGGTGGGGTTCGAGGCGGCATGACTCATGGTGAATCTGACCAATGGGGATACAAACCGTTGGATCGCGATAATCCAACTCAGGTCTATGACATCCATGCCACTATCCTGCATTTGATGGGTATCGACCATAAACGGCTGACTGTGCGGCATGATGGAATTGATCGTCGCCTGACGGATGTTCACGGACATGTCTTGCGTGAAATCATCGCCTGAAGCTGATTGGTTTTACTTTCTTTGTTGCGAATGCAAGCAAGGCGGCTTGACGTCACCACCCTGTCAAAGCGAGAACAGGCAGTATGAAAATTTGGATTGATGCTGATGCGGCCCCACGTGATGTGAAAGACGTTGTGTTTCGGGCTGCAAAAAGACTGGGTGTTGAGACAGTGCTGGTCGCGAATCAACGAATTGGGATTCCTGCCAACGCAGAAACTGTGTCGATGGTCACTGTCCGTGAAGGAGCTGACGTGGCTGATCGGTACATTGTCCTGAACAGCGAATCAGGCGATCTGGTCGTTACCGCAGATATTCCGTTGGCAGCTCTGCTAGTCGATAAGCAGGTAGATGTCATCGATCCTCGAGGAGAAGCCTATGACGCCAGCAACATTGCCAGCCGTCTCTCAATGCGAAACTTCATGGATGACCTTCGGGGCGCTGGCACGGTAACGGGAGGAAGCCGACCGTATGGTGACCGTGACAAAAAGGCTTTTGCAAATACCTTCGATCGTCTGCTGACAAAACTACTCAAACGTGCATCTTCTTGAGTCGAACAGGGCGAACAGAAAAACGCTGGTTCAACAGCCTCGGCTCATTCTGGAACGGCAAAGGCTGTGCGTAGTTGGGCCCAAACCCATGCATAGTGTTCGTTGCCCAGCCCGTGTCGTTTGGTGGGATAGATTCGAAATTTCTTCTCACCAGGGATGCGATTGAATGTATGAAAGCAGGTGGTTGGTGGGCAGACTGAATCCTGCAGGCCGATAGACATCAGCGTTGGGCATTTGATGCGATCCGCCAGATTCATGGTGTCGAAATAGCTCAGCGTTTGCAGTGTCGATTCCCAGTTCCTGTGAGCCTGATCAGCAATCCATTCATCCATCTCAGGCCAGTGCGTCAAACGAAAGTAATCGATCCAGTCGCACAGAAAAGGAATGTCAGCAATGCATTGGTCGACTCTGGGATCAAGTGCCGCAGTCGCAAATGCAAACCCACCTCCCTGGCTGCCACCCCAGACAGCGATCTTATCCTGATCGACATCTTTGCGGGTTGCGATGAAATCCACCGCCCGAATGCAATCAAGATAACTGCCTCGGTAGTAATACGTTTGCGGATTGTCTAAGCCCCGAATCCAGAAATTGTTTGGTTGCCCAGGAACGTCTTGTTGGCTATTTCCATGACCGCGGGGATTGAAAGAGAAGACAATCATGTCATCGCACTTGCCAATGGGCTTCATGTTCTGGCCATAACCGGGAACACGAATCACTGCGGGAAGTTCTGCAGTCGCATTACGTGGAACTTCCAGCCACCCGCGAACGCGGATTTGGTCATGGCTCCGCATGCTCACTTCGAAGACCTGAATGCGTTCATCGCTCAGGTCGAGGCGTTCTTGGGCCTCGAATGCGGGGGGAACGGCTTGAAGCTCCTTGATCGCTTGCTCCCAGAATTCCTCAAAGTCAGGTTGCCGAGTTAAGGGTGAGATCACTTTGTCAGGATTGCATCCGATACGTAGTGTCTGTCGAATCGGTTTTTCTGCTCCACGTTGCTTGAACTCACACACCATTTCGACAAAACCGGCCTTTGGAATTGTGATGGTGTGGGTGAATGATTCCGTTTTTCCGGCATCAACCTTGGCCTGCATTTCTGGGATGGGCGGAAGCGAACTAGTCGTGCTCTTCACGCTCCAGTTGAGCACTCCTGCGGCAACTTGATTCCCCGAATTGCCAAGTGTTGCCTCAAATTGAATAGGTGTATTTGGGGGGGACATTCCCGAGATGGCGTCTGAGCTGAGTATTAATTTCAGACGGTTCTGTTTTTGAGTCGTCATGTGAAGTGACGCAGGGCTGTTGCCGTCTGCGACTTCAGTCACTGCGCTGGAAAAAACGAAAAACAAAACTACAGCTATCAGCAGGTAGCCATGGTGCCAATTTGATGAGGGCGTTGTGAAAGTCATGATTAATTTTCTGTTGTGGATGCGTTTAGCCAAGTGCTGACGCGGTGAGTCACTTTAGTTGCTGCCCCATGCTGCACAAAATGATCCACTTTGGGAATCGTGACGAGCGTCAGGTCATTGTCTAGCCATTGCCATGTGTCGTTGAGTGCACCAGGAAGTAACGCGGTATCACCAAGTCCATGGATCATCAGCACAGGACATTGCACTCGTGGCATGGCTGTGGTGTCTGCGGTGTAAGGCGGTTTTGGATAATTTGCCTTGTAAAAATTCAGCATTCCCTCAAAGGAAGATCTCTCAAACGCCTTCACATATTTTTTTCGTGCTTCAGGATCTTTGACCCAAAATGCGAGTCCTTTGGCAGTGAGTTGCGAAGCAGCTCCGGGGGTTTGAAAATGCCGGGCGTAGGCAGACGCTTTCTGTTGTTCTGGATTGTTTGCCAGTTCTCGTCGTAAACCATTCATGTGAGGGAGGTTCAGAATGACAAGACGATCCACCATTTTTGGGTAAGTCATGGCGAAAGACCACGCAACAGCTCCGCCCCAGTCATGCCCCATGACAACTGCTTCTTTGCGACCAAGGTGTTCAATCAATGCCTTTACATCATCGACCAGTTTCGGCATCGCATAATTCTCAACTCCAACAGGTTGATCGCTCAAGTTGTAGCCCCGCTGATCAAACGCCACGACCTGAAATGTTTTTGCCAGTTCAGGCATTTGATTTCGCCAGGTGTACCAATAATCAGGAAAGCCATGAATCATGACCAGTAATGGGCCCTTGCCAGCCGTGACATAATGGATCCGCGTGTCACCTGATTTCGCGTAACCGTGTTCGCCAAGAGAGGTTGCTTCCGCCTCCGGTTCTGCTGCTTGCAATTCGCTACAGGCACAGCGGAAAGTGCCAGTAAAAGTCAAAAACGCAAGAATCAACAGAAGGGGCAGATGACGCAACCGGTGCAACATAGTCGAAAGTAACCGTCCCTTTTTTGAACGCTGGAGAGTCTGATTTAACATGGAATGGATCTTGAGAGGGAGTAATCGTGTGATGGCTCGGGTCGCAGTGAGGTTCGGACGCGTTACCCACAGCTAACTTTCTACTGAAAGGTAGGGTCGGAATCCGCGGTCCACCATGAGTGCCAGCGCGCGTTGTCAGCACCGTCAACGTAAATGTTGGAAGCACCGCAAAGGTGTACTCAGTATACAGGTACCCAGCATACTGCCAGTGCAATGAAACATCGCTGCCCCTCCGGCGGGGTGGTGCCGTGAGCATCGTAAACCAGACAGCCGGAATCCTGTCGAACGCTGATCTTGAACAAGTCGCTTCGTATTTGGCGGAAGTAAGCATAGACTTGTTGCTCAAAGGAATTTCGAAGAAATTCACAGAACACATACATCGTCGTTTTCGCCCGCTATGAAGGCTGCGAAGGCAGGAGATGCACTGGAAAGAAAGCGTGAGCCAAGAAATGTCGGTACAGGATCGAGCTTACAAGCAGGTCATTGTGATGCGTCATGATTTGAAGATGCGACGTGGCAAGCAGATTGCCCAAGGGGCGCACGCGTCGATGGCGTTTCTCGCTACACGGTTGAAGGTGTCGGGAGTTGTGTCGATGAATGAATTTGATGAGGCCGCCCAAGCTTGGCTGTCGGGTGGATTTGCGAAAATTTGCTGTCGTGTTGATAGTGAGGAAGAACTGCTGGCGATCCGTGATCTCGCGAATCAGCAGGGTTTGAAAGTTCATATGATCACCGACAGTGGCAAAACTGAATTTCATGGAGTGGCTACGAACACATGTTTGGCAATTGGGCCTGATGAATCATCAAAAATAGATGCCATCACCGGAGAATTGAAATTGCTTTGATGTGGAAGTTGTCCTGGTTGCGGAGAATCCTCGAGGTGCGGTGGATTGAGCACGACTCCATGGTCAGATTATGCCGTTTGAAATGTACG
>CAXGRW010000407.1:0-5191 GCA_964012125.1 uncultured Rhodopirellula sp. | reverse complement strand
AACGCTCTGACACTCATCATTGCAAGCCCACTGGTGACTCCTGTTACTGCCTGGGCACAAGAGGATAGCCCCACGCCTAACGTTCCTATCTCTGAGGCTAGTGGTCCAACGGTGGTGGATTTGGAAGTGAAGAATTATGCTCCCGGTAGCGATCCGGTACGGTTCAATGGCTGCACGCACCTAGCGTTTGGTCCAGGGAGTCAGGAGATTGTTACTGATCTAGGCAATAATCGATTTGTTTTTCGAGAAAGCCCCGACGTTCCGTTCCAAGTATCTCCGCTGTCGGTTCTCGGTCAGCACTCGGTGGTTTACAACCCGGCAGACAAACTTTACTACGCGAATGACACTGATAATCATCGCATCATTTCGTTTGCCGATCTTTCCAGTGGCACGATCACCGCTCAGACCAAGACGATTGCCGGCGTCACTCTTCAGCGGCCGCACGATATCGTGCTGGATCCTGCAACTGGTTGGATCTATGCCATCAATCCCAAGTCTGGACATGTTTTTCGCTTTACCGCGATCGGTGAGAATGAGAGTGCTATATCGGTACCACTTCAGGGCTACGCGCGGGCGCTGACCTTGAACGATGGCAGACTCTATGCGATCGGATCGGCGAAGGGCCGGATCGTAGAGATTGTGGATTGGGAGAAGCCAACATTCAAAATCTACGACAGTTTTGATCCAACGGGGAAGAGTGGACCAGCGGGGTCTTGGACCAAAACGGGACTGGTTCTCAACGACGCCGAATTCTTTAACGGATTCTGGTATGCAACCAGTTACTTTACCGAGTCGTATGCTGACGGATCCGACTCAGATGAAAATAAATTCATCCGTTTCAAAACACTCGATGATCTCGTCACAGGGAAGTGGACGGATCTCAGCGGCTTGGTACCCAGTGGAGTGACACCCTACTACCTTACTGTAAAAGGGGGCAGTCTCTACCTCGCGATCTTCAAGCATGGGTCATCCGAGAGCGGAGATTCCGTACTTCAGTTCACCCCAATGCAAGGAAAAACAAGGAATCAGGAATTGAACCTTCGTCCCGATGAGACGAGCGTGATGCCTCGGGGAACTGCTGATCTTAAGAGTGTGAAGGTCATGTCTTACAATATCTATCGCGGCGGCACGATGCGTAGGCAACCCTTATCGCAAACAGCCAAGGCTATTCAGGCGGCGAAAGCAGATGTTGTCGGCGTGCAGGAGACTAAATCACCCCGTGGCGACAATATGAAAGAGTTGGCCGAGTTGCTCGGCTGGAATCATACCGCCAACATTTTGACGCGTTATGAGATCGTTGAGGAGCTGGAAAATGGCATCAAAGTCAAGCTGCCTTCAGGCCAGCAAGCCTATGTATTCAGCTTGCACCTGCCGTCAAATCCTTATCAGCCTTATCAGCTTTTGAGTATTCAACCAAAGTGGCATAAACACAAAGATACCCCTTTTCTCAAGACTGAAATCGAGGCGATTGCCGCCGCAAATGAGGCGCGTGGCAGACAAATCACGAGGCTGCTCAGGCAGATACGTACCCTGCCTGACAAAGAGGCTCCTGTATTTGTGGTTGGCGATTTCAACGAACCATCACACCTCGACTGGACCGAGGAAACTGCCCGGTCTGGTCGCCACCCAATGAAAGTGGGGTATCCCAACTCCCAAGCGATGGCCAAAGCCGGTTTTACCGATGCCTATCGCAAGATCTATCCCGAAGAGATGAAAAATCCTGGCTTTACCTGGTCGCCCATGTACAAGACGGATGACCCTACGACCCACCATGATCGTATCGACTTTGTTTACTACAAAGGCAAGGGCGTAAAACTGAACTGGGTTAAGGTCGTTGGTGAAAGCAAAGAGAATGCAGACATTGTTATTACGCCTTATCCCTCAGACCACCGTGCTGTGGTTGCGGCGTTCACGATTCCGATTCAACCGAAATCAGTTGACCAAAGTACGGCTAAGTAGACTGACAGGCGGCCAATGAATCGTAAGGATAAGCTCATGAGTTCTTCCTTCTTCATTCGCTGCGAGTTTGCACGTCAATTGGCAGAATCAAATCACCTCTTGAAAGCTACGCTTCTCATTGGGGTGATCGCAGCGCGGGTGATGCTGTAGATGTTGGGTAGATTGGATCAGCCGCATCCGGGGTCGAACAGAGTAGAATCGCGCACCAAGGCAGAAGGCCAGTGTGTCACTGAATCGACACATCGGATGGTAGCGCACAATGTGTGTCTTTGTGCCAAAGAACTTGCGATCATTTGGTTCGGAACGCTTGGCTTTGGATGCAGGTTTTCGTTATTTACCATCAACTTGCAGCGTAATGATCAATCCCGATTTGGATTAAGTTTCTGTAATCGCTTCTTGCGTTTTGCCAGTTGTGGCAAAAAGAACAGATAAACCCCCGTGCCCCACAAACCGACCAGGACCAGCGCGGTCGGCAGGAAAATCATCAGCTTGATCCCATCGCTAAAAAAACTGCCATCATGCAGACTCTCGATCAGATCCGATCGCCGGAAAGCTACTTGCAAAATTTCGCCGGTGGCAGTGTCCACCTGGACCTCCCAGCGGTTTTTGGAACGGACTTTTAGCATGCCTTTGTCGGGTCTGACATCAAGTCGATCGATGTCGTCCCAAGACAGAATTTCCGCCTCTGGCGCTGACTTTGCAATCTCAAGAACCTCAGCAAAAGACAAGGTTGGCACACGTTCAGCACCTCTTTGCGTACTCGGTTGGATCCAAGACGACTGTTTTTTCAGTTGCAGCACGACACCTGTCAACAAAACGCACAGAGCTGGCAGAGAGATTAGAATCGAACCCCACCGATGGACGAGTCGATTCAATCGGGATGCTTTCATCGAGGACACTGTGTTTGAGCTGGTGGTTTGTTGATTGGGAGCAGGTGGATGACGGACCGCCTGGCTGCTTGACGCAAGTCGTGAAGATCTGTCGTTCTTGCGAAATGAAACAAGTTCGGCATAGGTCGGCCGGGTTGGCAGCACCTCTTTGCCGGCCTGTCAGCCCATTTTTTGCTGGCCGAACGATCTGCACAGGGGGAAGTTTTGACTTTTCTCTAAAATTCCCTTTGTCCCCCGATTCTACCGTAGTCAAGCTAATTCCATGTCCACGTTTTTACTTTCACGAGACCCTGTCATGCTCATGCGTCGCTTGATCGCTTATTTGTTCATTCCTGCCATTTGTGCTGTCACACTGTATGCTCCGGCAACGCTCTCTGCACAGCCAGCACCTGCACAGCCAGCACCTGCACAGCCAGCACCTGCACAGCCAACACCTGCACAGCCAACAAGTGACGAGCAGTCAGAACCGGATGATGACTCACGGGCCAAGCTGATTACTGGTGCCTTGAAATTTCGTAGTGTCGGCCCCGCCTTCATGTCCGGCCGAATCGGTGATGTAGCGATCGATCCGGTGAACCCCAATACATGGTACATAGCGGTTGCTTCTGGCGGGCTTTGGAAAACCACGAACGCCGGCACCACTTTTAAGCCGATTTTCGACAACAAGTCCTCTTACAGTATGGGCTGTGTGACGATTGATCCGTCGATCCATACGACTGTCTGGCTGGGCACCGGAGAAAATAATGGCGGGCGACACATTGGATTTGGGGATGGTGTCTATGTAAGTCACGATGCGGGGAAGTCGTGGGACCACAAGGGCCTGGATAAGTCGGAGCATGTCAGCAAAATATTGGTCGATCCACGTGACAGTGATGTCGTCTTTGCCGCTTCGCAGGGACCCTTGTGGTCTGCAGGCGGGCAGCGCGGATTGTTTAAATCCACCGATGGTGGCAAGAACTGGAAGATGGTTCTTGGTCCTGGGCTCCTCAGCAGTGCTGACCAGAAACTCAGCGATGAAGAGCGATCAGCGATTAATGATAAGTCCTATACCGGCGTGACCGATGTTGTCTTTGATCCAGCCAACCCTGATGTGATGTACGCTGCTACACACCAGCGACACCGCAACGTTTGGGCGATCATCAATTGCGGTCCCGAGACAGGAATTTTCAAGTCCACAGATGGCGGTGATTCTTGGAACAGGCTCAGTAAGGGATTGCCGGGCGGAGATATGGGTAAGATTTCGCTGCAGGTATCACCGCAGCAACACAACTATGTCTACGCCACCATCGAATTGCCAGGACGCAAAGGTGGTTTCTGGCGAAGCGATGACAGTGGTGCCAGCTGGACCAAGACCAACGACTTTGTCTCTGGGGGAACAGGCCCCCACTATTATCAGGAACTGTGGGCAGATCCGCATCGGTTTGGTGTGCTCTACCAGGCAAACAATTACTTCACGCGAAGTGAAGACAATGGAAATACGTGGGTGAATATCGAAGGTCGCTACAAGCACGTTGATAACCATGCGGTTGCGTTTCATCCGACCGACAAAGATTTTCTGTTGGTGGGTTGCGACGGTGGCGTCTACCGATCTTATGATTACTGCAAGACTTGGCTGTTCTGCCCGAACCTGCCTTTGACGCAATTTTATAAGGTCGCGATTGATAACGACTATCCGTTCTATCACATCGCAGGTGGCACACAGGACAATAACTCGCAGTATGGTCCGTCACGTACTAGAAATGTGCAGGGAATTCGCAACAGTGACTGGCAGATCACGATTGGCGGCGACGGACACGACACGGCAATTGATCCCAAAGATCCCAATATCATTTATGCTGAATCACAGCAAGGATTTTTGAGGCGATTTGATCGCCGCACTGGCGAAAGCGTTCGTATACAACCACAACCCGGGCCGGATGAGGAATCCTATCGCTTCAATTGGGATTCGCCCATTTTGATTAGTCCACACGACAACAAGCGACTGTACTTCGCGTCCCAGTTTTTGCACCGCAGTGATGATCGTGGTGACAGTTGGGGAAAAGTATCCCCCGATCTTTCCCGGAACCAGAATCGCTACCAGCTTCCAACGATGGGACGTGTCCAAAGTGTTGATGGTGCTTACGATTTGTACGCAATGAGCCAGTACGGAAATATCACTTCGGTTGATGAATCGCCATTGGTCGAAGGATTGTTGTATGTTGGCACGGATGATGGTCTGATTCATGCCAGCGAAGATGGTGGCAAGAGTTGGCGGAAGACGGAACGTATTTTTGATGTGCCGGAATCTTTCTTCGTTAATGACATCAAAGCGGACCTTCATGATGCCGATACGGTTTACGCGT